>CADCRH010000021.1 GCA_902803805.1 uncultured Ruminococcus sp. | reverse complement strand
CATAATTCATAATTGCCCTGCGGGGGACAAAGACTGGTTCGGCTGACGGAAAATTTAAAATAAAAGGAATCGGAGAAATTGAATGGATAACTTCATTACAGTTAAAGATGTATATTTTCAATATGAAGAAAATGATAATGCCTCGGAGGAAAAATATGCGCTCTGTGGGGTCGATCTTGCCATAAACAAGGGTGAATTTGTCGCCGTGGTCGGTCACAACGGCTCAGGAAAATCCACCCTTGCGAAGCATTTCAATTCAATTTATCTTCCGACAACAGG
Organism: uncultured Ruminococcus sp.; assembly: GCA_902803805.1. Taxonomy (GTDB): domain Bacteria; phylum Bacillota; class Clostridia; order Oscillospirales; family Acutalibacteraceae; genus UBA1213. Next base: position 48,274 of record CADCRH010000021.1, on the reverse strand, counting down.
CGATGTAACGGTTGACGGCATTAATACCAAAGATGATGACAAACTTTTTGAACTCAGAAAAAAAGTAGGTCTTGTTCTGCAAAACCCCGATAATCAAATTGTGGCAGGAATTGTGGAAGATGATGTTGCTTTCGGCTGTGAAAATCTCGGAATCCCTCCGAGAGAGATTCGTGAGCGTGTATATGAAGCGTTAGAAACTGTTGGTATGTACGAATACAGGAAACATTCGCCCGATAAGCTTTCGGGCGGTCAGAAACAGCGTGTTGCCATTGCAGGTATCATTGCAATGCAGCCCGAATGTATTGTGCTTGACGAACCGACAGCAATGCTTGACCCGCAGGGCAGAGAAGAAGTGATCGCAACAATACAGACACTGAACCGTGAGCACGGAATTACGATTATTCTGATCACTCACTATATGGAGGAAGCGGTTCTTGCCGACAGAGTGGTGATGATGGATAGCGGTAAAGTATTTTTGGAGGGAAGACCAAGAGAGGTTTTCTCACAGGTCGAACTGCTGAAACAGCACCGACTGGATGTACCGCAGGCAACGGAGCTGATCTATCATCTTCGCGGATGTGGTTTTGAACTGCCCGAATGTGTTTTGAACGAAAACGAGTGTGTCAAAGCACTGTTAAAAATCCTGAAGCATTAATTTCGAGAGGGGAGGGAACGGCTTTGTCTGTAATAAGGGCCGAAAATTTAACATTGGTTTACGGTAAAGGAACGGCTTTTGAGAAAACTGCCCTTTCGGATGTCAGCTTTGAGATCGAATCGGGAGATTTTGTCGGTCTGATCGGTCATACCGGTTCGGGAAAATCAACATTGATACAGTTGCTCAACGGACTTTTAAAACCCTCAAGCGGTACGGTTTATCTGAATGACAAAGATATATGGGAAAATCCGAAAAAAATCCGTGAAGTCAGATTTAAAGTCGGTATGGTATTTCAGTATCCCGAATATCAGTTGTTTGAAGATACAGTCTATAAGGATATTGCGTTCGGACCCAAAAATATGGAGCTGTTTGAGGAAGAAATCGATAAAAGAGTGCGGCAGGCGGCGGAATTTGTCGGACTGCGCAGAGATCATTTGTATAAATCGCCCTTTGACCTTTCGGGCGGTGAAAAGCGCCGCGCAGCGATCGCAGGTGTTATCGCAATGGATCCCGATGTTCTGATATTGGACGAACCCACGGCAGGACTTGACCCTCTCGGACGCGACGCGCTTCTTTCACAAATTCGTGATTATCACAATGTACGAAAAAACACCGTGATACTGGTATCGCACAGTATGGAGGATATTGCCAGAATAGCCGATAAAATTCTGGTAATGAACCACGGTAAAAAAATAATGTTTGACAAAACGGAAAAGGTATTTTCAAAAGGAACGGAGCTGGAAGAGATAGGGCTTCGCATTCCGCAGATCACCAAAATAATGCTGATGCTGAAACAGCGCGGTGTCGATGTCAATACGAATATTCTCACCGTGGAGCAGGCATTTAACGAAATCGTCAACTATCTTGGAACATAACAAAGGAGGAACGATCAAAATGGTAAGAGATGTCACACTCGGTCAGTTTATGCCCGGAAATTCCATCATCCACAGCCTGGACGCAAGGTCAAAGATCCTTCTTTTGATTGCATATATCGTATTTATTTTTATAGCGAAGAATTACCTGTCGCTGTTGATCATTACCGCTGCTTCGCTTCTGGTGATCTTCTCCACAAAGATAAAATTCAAATTTTATCTGAAAAGTATGAAAGTGATTTTGTTTGTTGTTCTGTTTACAGGCATACTGAATATCTTCTACGGTTCGGGAGAGGTACTTTGGCAGCTGGGATTTGTCAAAATAACGGAGGGTGGTATCAATAATGCCATTTTTGTTACTATACGGATCGCGACACTGGTTCTGATCAGTTCGGTTCTGACGTTTACAACCTCTCCGTCGGATCTGACAGACGGACTGGAAAGAATATTGAAGCCGCTCACCGTTTTTCATATCAAGGTTCACGAGATCGCGATGATGATGACGATCGCGCTGAGATTTATTCCCGTTCTTCTGGAGGAAACGGACAAAATAATGAATGCACAAAAAGCCCGCGGTGCGGATATGGAAAGCGGAAACGTTTTTCAGCGGATAAAAGCGCTGATTCCTGTATTGATTCCTCTTTTTGTATCGTCATTCAGACGGGCAAACGACCTTGCCACTGCGATGGAATGTCGCTGTTATCACGGCGGCAGCGGCAGAACAAGAATGAAAGTTCTTCGGTTTTCCATTCTTGATTTATTTGCACTTACGTTTTCACTGATAATTTTTGTCGGAGTGATTCTTTGCAATATTTACATACCGGCAACATTGAGATAGGAATGATATATGAGAAACATACTTGTGACAATAATGTATGACGGAAAAAATTTTCACGGCTGGCAGATACAGAATAATGCCGTTACGGTTCAGGAGGAATTTCAGAAAGCTTTAAAAAGCGTCATAGGAACGGTTCCGGATATCAAAGGGTGCAGCCGCACGGATTCGGGTGTTCACGCCAATCGGTACTGTGTGAGCTTTCGCACGGAGCATACGATACCTTGTGAGCGTCTGACAGCGGCGCTGAACCGCTTTCTTCCTTCGAGTATTGCCGCACTTTCGGCAGAGGAGGTTTCCGAAGATTTTCACGCAAGGTATTCGTGTCTTGGCAAGGAATATATTTATCAAATATGGAACAGTGAGATCAGAAATCCGTTTCTTGACGGTTATGCACTGCATTATTGGTATCCGTTGGATGAAAAACTGCTGAATGAAGCGGCACAGTATTTTGTCGGCAGGCACGATTTCACATCATTCTGCACGGTCGATAACAGCAGAAGAAAGGGCGATTTTCACCGCACGGTCAGGCATATGTCCGTTCGTCGTGACGGGCATATGGTCACGATCACCATAGAAGCCGACGGTTTCTTATATAATATGGTAAGAATTATCGTAGGAACGCTGCTGCTGGTCGCGCAGGGAAAAGTATTGCCCGAACAGATACCGGCTATGATCAATGCACTTGACCGTTCGGCGGCAGGGCCTACGGCACCTCCGCAGGGACTTTATTTAAACAAGGTTATTTACCGGAAAGGATCAAATTCAGATGAAGAAAATCAAAGGACGCTATCAGAATAAGGACAGGCGTGTGATAGACCGAAAATATATGAGCTATGAAGATGTTCCGCTTCAGGATTACCGCGATACGGAGCCTATGCCGAAAAATCTGACCAAGAGATTTCTCAAGGTTTTTTTCATACTGTTTCTTTCTGTTGTTTTGGTTCTTGCGCTGATGAACATTGACAACCTTACGCCCGATAATATTTCACATTGGTTTCAATATGATTTTCTAGGAAAAACAGAGGGCAACGGTTATCCCGTAGGATTTGCCGGAACAAACGTCAGTATTCAGAATTTTGACCTGCTTGACGGTGTTCCTGCCTATTGCAGTGATACGTCCGTAGTGGTGCTCAACTCCAACGCAGGCGAGTACCAGAATAGTCAACATTCTTTTGCGAATCCGATGATGAGTGTTAGTTCGGGATATGCCATTATCTATAATATCGACGCAACGGGATTTAAAGTCATCAATCGTGAGAAAACGGTTTATTCCGGCTCTACCAAGAATAAGATTTTTTCCGCAGATGTTTCTTCAAACGGCGTTTATGCGCTTTTAACGCACGGCAATGATTATCTTGCCAATCTGACCGTTTACCGAAACGATAATCTCGAAAAATACACCTATTCCTTTGCGGATTATTATGTCAGTAAAATTTCTTTGAACAAAAACGGGTCAAGAGCGGTGTTGTCGGGTGTTTCCGCAAAAAACGGCGGTTTGATTTCCGTGATATATGTTCTGGACTTTTCGCAGGACAATTATTTGGAAAAGTATGAATTTGACGATTCATATATTTACGATGTCAAATTTCTTAATAACGGAAATGCCGTTGCCGTAGGGGAAACGGCGGCACATTATATTAATATTGACAATAACAAGAAAACCGATTTTTCCTATGATTCACGTATATTGACCTCTTATTCTTTAAGCAGCAGTTACGGTATGTTACTTTCTCTGTCGAACACGCCCGACGGCAGAGAGTGCGATGCGGTAATGATCAATGCTGACGGCAAAAAAACAGCCGAAATCAAAACCGAGCAGCAAATTTTATCGCTTGACTGCCGCAATAATAAAATTGCTGTTCTGTTTCCGAATACAACGATCGTTTATGATAATGACGGCAAAAAGCTTTCTACTGTCAAAACCTCATCTGACGCACGAAAAATAAAGTTTGTGAGTGACAATTCTCTTTATGTTCTCGGCAAAAGCCGGATTTTTAAAACTAATATTGATTATTAAGCAAAATACCGTATCCGAAATGCAAGATCGGATACGGTATTTTATTGCTTTTGATAGGTTAGATCAAACCAGTCCCATTACCTGAACACTTCTTGCCACAAAGCCGTCCAGTTCCTCAGCAGTAAGCTTTCTTTGGCTGATCACTGCAAGGTCGTAAATGTGTTTGCAGAGAAGGGTGCGTTTGTCTTCGTCGATAGAGGAAAGCTTTTTAACAACTTCATTGTCGGTATTGACGATCAGTGTTTCGCTTGCCTTTGACGCTTCACCGAACATATTGCCGTAGATACGGCTAATGTCGTTCATACGTCTTTCGTATTCGTTGATGGTGATAATGGCAGGAGTATCGGTAGTTTTGAGCGCTTCTGCCTTAACAGTGAGTTTTTCTATGCCGAGCGCATTTTTGAAGATGTCAATAATTTCATTATTGCTTTCTTCGTTCTCTGCACTGTCGGATTTGAGAGCCTCACCGATTTCTGAGTCAATTCTGACGAATTTCGTTTCGTTTTCTTTGTATTCAAGGAAGCTGACAAAGTGCGTATCAATATTATGCTCCAGAATAATGGCATCGAGGTCGTTGTCCTTAAACATTTTGATGTACTGTGCCTGTAGGTCTGTGCTGGAAACATAGTAAACCTTGTCGCCCTGCTTCGGAAGTTCCGCAAAGGTTTTGAAATCACCGTTGATGGACTTATAAAGAATAATATCCTTGATTTTGTCGTAGAATTTTTCGTCCTTAATGCAGCCGAATTTAATGAACGGCGAAATGTCATCCCAGTAGCTTTCATAGTCCTTTCGTTCGTTCTTAAAGACAGAGATCAGCTTGTCGGCAACCTTTTTGGTAATATGCTTTGAGATTTTTGCTACCTCGCCGTCATTCTGAAGGAATGACCTTGAAACATTGAGAGGAAGGTCGGGGCAGTCGATCACACCCTTTAACAGCATCAAAAATTCGGGAACGACTTCTTTGATATTGTCAGCAATATACACTCTGTTGGCAAAAAGCTTGATCTCACCGGGCATTACCTGCAATTTGTCGGTCTGCTTCGGGAAATAAAGAATACCCTTTAATCTGAAAGGATAGTCAACATTGAGATGGATCCAAAAGAGAGGCAAATTCATATCGGTAAAGGTTTCTCTGTAGAAATCCTCGTATTCTTCTGTCGTGCAGTCCTTGGGCGCTTTGAGCCAAAGCGCTTCGGTATTGTTGATAGGTTTTTCTTCCTCGTCCTCTTTTTTTGCCTCGTTGGCAGAGGAAAAATAAATCTCGTAGGGCAGGAAGTGGCAGTATTTTTTGAGGATCGCTTTGATTTTGTATTCATCAAGAAATTCTTTTCCGTCCTCGGAAAGGTGCATTATAATGGTCGTACCTCTTTCGGTGCGGCTGCCGTCCGAAATTTCGTATGTATGGCTGCCGTCGCTTACCCAATGAACGGGTTTTGCGTCCTTGACATAGGAGAGCGTTTCGATCTCGACCGTATCGGAAACCATATACGCCGAATAGAATCCCAAACCGAAATGACCGATGATACCCGAATCGGAATCTGTCTGGTCTTTATACTTTTCAAGGAATTCCTGAGCGCCTGAGAAAGCGATCTGTGTGATGTACTTTTCGACTTCTTCTTCGGTCATACCGATACCGTTGTCCGAAACCATCAGTGTTTTTGCGTCCTTGTCAAGCTTGATGTCAATTCTCGGCTTCACATTGTCGTCCTCAGTTTCACCGATGGAGCAAAGGCTTTTGTATTTTTTGACAGCATCGCAGGCATTTGCCACGATTTCCCTCAAAAAAATGTCCTTATCGGAATAAAGCCACTTTTTGATAATGGGGAAAAGATTTTCGGAATCGACCTTAATTTGTCCTTCACGTTTCATTTGAAAAACCTCCGTTTTTGTGAAATATATGTTCTACCCTCTGACGGGATGAAACAGCGATCAGTAATAAAGTTTTACCGCAAAACTTCTGTATGATCAATTATTATTGAAATTCATCGTCCGATTTGGTCATATTGCGCTCTAGCCATTGTTGATAGCTCATCAGTACCTGACGGGGCTTGGAGCCCTCGTGCGGCCCGACAATACCCATTTGCTCCATTTCGTCGATCAGTCGTCCTGCCCGTGCATATCCGAGTCTTAAACGTCTTTGAAGCAGGGAGGTGGAAGCTTGTCCGGCTTCCACAACACACTGAATTGCCTGTTCCATCATCGGGTCGGTATCGCCGCCGGAATCGCCGCTGCCCTTGACATTATTTTCAGATATGGCGTTCTTTTCAATTTCGTCAATTACATTTTTATCGTATTCAACCATTTTGTTTCTCTTGATAAAGTTAATAATATTTTCAATTTCAACATCATCCACATAACAGCCCTGAACACGGACAGGCTTTGTTTTGCCGATAGGGGAGAAAAGCATATCGCCCCGACCGAGAAGCTTATCTGCGCCGCCCGTATCAAGAATGGTTCTCGAATCTATCTGTGACTTCACTGCGAAAGCGATACGGCTGGGCACATTCGCCTTGATAAGACCTGTAATAACGTCAACCGACGGACGCTGTGTAGCGATGACAAGGTGCATACCTGCGGCTCTTGCCATCTGCGCAAGACGGCAAATGGATTCTTCAACCTCGTTCGGTGCTGCCATCATCAGGTCGGCAAGTTCATCGATGACAATCACAATTTGCGGCATTTTTTGAAGCTTTGTGATTTCCTTCGATTTTTCGGAGTCCGAAATTTCGGATTGAGCCTGTGCCAGCATTTCGTCCTCCTCAAAAGAACGCTCGCTTTCATCATAATCGGTATCTTCCACTTCGGCATTCTGTCTGTCAACCATACGATTGTAGCTTTGCATATCGCGGACATTATATTCCGCAAAGGTCTTGTAACGCTCCAACATTTCATTCACCGCCCAGTTTAAAGCACCGGCGGCTTTTCGCGGGTCTGTCACAACAGGGACCAACAGGTGGGGGATTCCGTTATAAACACCAAGCTCCACCACTTTCGGGTCGATCAGCATCAGTTTTACTTCGTCGGGACTGGATTTATACAAAAGGCTGACCAGCATAGAGTTAATGCAGACGGATTTACCCGAACCGGTAGAGCCTGCGATCAGCAAATGCGGCATTCTGCTCAAGTCCGCAAGTGTGATCTTACCCGTAATATCCATACCCAAGGCAACAGTAAGCTTGCTTTTGGCTTCCTGAAACTCTCTTGATTCCACCAGATTTCTCATTTTAACAATGCTGACGTGTTTATTCGGCACTTCAATGCCGACCGCGGATTTTCCGGGAATGGGTGCTTCTATTCTGACGCCCGTTGCGGCAAGATTCATTGCAATATCATCCGAAAGGTTGGTGATCTTACTGATCTTAACACCTGCCGCAGGCTGAAGTTCATATCTTGTTACGGACGGACCGCGGCTGATATTGGTAATGGTGGTTTGAACACCGAAACTTTTCAGTGTATCGACCAGCGTTCTGCCGCCGTTCTGAAGCTCCAGTGCGATATTTTCCTCATCACTTTCGGGCTGTGGTTCCAGGAGAGTAAACGGCGGTTTGATATAATAATTTTCCACAACGTCACCGTTTGCGTTGACCTCAAAATTCGGCAGTTTCTCCGAGGAACTTTTTTTCTTTTGGGGTTCCTTTTTCTTTAAGGACACCGTTTCATCATTGTGTATAGGATAAACCCCTTTTCGGCGTGCAGGCGTTGTTTCATCCTGACTGAAAACAGGCGGGATCAGATCTTCATCATCAATAAATTCGGGTTTGCTGTTGTTGCCGACCAGTTTATCAATGTCCAGACCTTCCGCAAATACCGGACTTTCCTCATTGATATAATCCAGATTCTCTTTCGGTTTTTTCGGCTTCGTCTTTTTCTTCGGTTTCTTTTCCTTGTCCTTGGGAAGTATCTCCGTAATATCCTTTTCAATATCCTTTTTGGGCTTTTTCTTTTTTGCTTCCTCGGCAGCATCGCCGCTGTTGGGTTCATAAAATGGTGTTTTGTCGATTCTTCGGAAATCTTCCTGTGAAGGATTGTTTTTCTTTTTGTTCAGCTTTTCGATTTGTTTTTGAACATATTCTTCCTTTGCCTGCTTGCGTCTTTCGTCCTTGATCTCCTTTTCCTGTGCCTTGATACGGCTTCGTACTTCTTTGTTTTCGTTGATTCTTTCGTTAACGGGTTCCTTGATCTTATCGATCACATTGATCAGCAGTGCTCCCAGAGACATCGCCAAAAACAGCAGGAATAAAATGACGGACAGAATACCGGCTCCCGTTGAGCCGATCACTTTTGTCAGCAGTATTCCCAGAACACCGCCGATAAAGCCTGCGCCTGCATAGCGGCTTCCCTCACGGAAACAGTTGACGACTTCCGGGATATACCCGACCAAATCTCTGCCCGTGCTTGAAAAAGCAAAAACTGCTGTTGCCAACATCACGACCGTTCCCATAAAGAAACATATTTTCAGTTGAAATCTGTATGTAGGTTTTTCTTTCATCAACTGGTAGCCGTAGTAAGCGGTGATAAAGGGAATGGAAAATCCAAGAACACCGAACAGTCCCCAATAACACTGATGAAAGGCATACCAAAGTTTTTCGCCGCGAACCGCAAACAAAATGAAAAGTATCACGGACGCGCCGCAAATGGCAAGACCTTTGAAGAATCGGTTTCTTCTTAAATAAAACTCCGCTTCGGCTCTTTGTCTGGCACGTTCCTTAGCCTTGACCGAATTTGATTTGGGTTTGGAAGCGGAGCTGTTTTTTGGTTTCGCTTTCGTTTTAGATTTAGCATTCGTACCCGTGCTTTTTTTGCTTGTTTTTGTTTTGGTAGTTCCGCCGGATTTTTTTGCTGCCAAATCTTTCACCTCCGAAATTGATTGAAAATGACATTTATCGGACAGTATTTGTCATACTGCCCGATAAAAGTAGAATTAAAATGAAAGAGGATTGTGTGTAAATAAGTTCGTTCCGGAAGCAAGCTCCACAATACTGATGATTACAACAATCGCACCGACAACAGCCGTGTAAATAATAAAGATACTCATTCTGTCCGTTGACAGCAGCCATTTAAAAAGCTTGATAGCGAGGAATCCGACAAATGCGGCAAAGATCATACCGACAATGATCGGTAAAAAGTCCATTGAAACTCTGTTGCCGTCATCGGGAAACAAAGCTTCCTTGCCCTCCAGAAGGGCGGCGGCAACGATGGCAGGTGTACCAAGAAGAAAAGAATAATCCAGCGCAACTTGTTTATTCATTCCTCTGAACTGGCTTGCTGCAAGCGTGGAGCCGGAACGCGACACACCGGGGAATATTGCGGCAACACACTGTGTCAGACCTACCGTCAGAGCGTCAACGACATTGTAGCGGCGTCTGCCGGCATTTTCTGCTGTTCTTCCTTTGCTTGTGTAAAATGCAACCGTTTTTTTGTTTTTTCTGTTGCCCAAAAACAGCAGTAAGCTGGTAATAAGCAACGAAAATCCCACAACGATGAAATAACCGTCTTTGGAGAAGTTTTCGGCGGCGTCTTTGATTTTCATACCCGTGCCGGGAATCGGCAGAAACAGCAGAAAAAGGGGAAGAAGTCCGATAATGAGCATCATTGCAAGATTTCTTTCGCCGTCCATTTCACTCCATTTGAATTTTCCTGTAAATATGTCCTTGATCATCAGGCATACAGCTTTCAAAAGTTTCACGACCAGTTTAAAATAAACCGCCAGAACTGCCGCCAGTGTGCCGATATGCAGCATTACCGAGAAAAACAAATTATTATCATCCATACCGAACAAATGTTGACATATTGCCAGATGACCGCTGCTCGATACGGGAAGAAATTCTGTTAAGCCCTGAACGATACCCTGAATAATTGCACTGAACATATCCATAAAATTATGTACCTCCAAAAATCCGATCGGCAGAGAATCCTGCCGAAAATCACTCTTTACTTTTCTCTGCTTCATTTTTTGCCGTTTCTGCGGCATTTTTTGTTTTTTTCTTTTTACTCTCCGTTTTTTCGTCCTCAATCATTTCATATAAAGCACTTACCGCATCACCAAGACTTCCGATACTGTCGATCAGCCCTTCGCTGACAGCGTCCTCACCGTCCAGGATCGTCCCAATATCCATCACCAACTCGTTGGTATTGATGGAAAGTTCATTATAGCGTTCTGCGGAGATAGAGGAATTTTCGGTAACAAAGTCGGTAATTCTTTTCTGCATTCTTTGAAAATAATCGAATGCCTGCGGAACACCGAGCATAAGACCGTTCATTCTAACGGGATGGATCGTCATTGTTGCCGATTTTGCGATAAAAGACTTTTTCGCCGCCACCGCAATCGGAACACCGATGGAGTGACCTCCGCCCAAAACAAGCGATACAACAGGTTTTTTCATTCCTGCCATCAGTTCCGCAATGGCAAGTCCTGCTTCCACATCGCCGCCTACCGTGTTTAAAATGACCAGCAGTCCGTCAATCTCGTCGCTCTGCTCGATTGCGACCAACATAGGGATAATATGCTCGTACTTGGTGGTTTTGTTCTGCGGCGAAAGAATATAATGCCCTTCGATTTGACCGATAATCGTCATACATTGAACGGTATAGCCGTTGCTTGAGATCACAGAGCCTGTTTCGATCATCTGGTCAAGCTGTTTTTCTCTGACATCGGCGTTATGCTCGTCCTCTGTCGGCTTTTCGGAAATATCGGGAATGATCTCCGATTCGTCGGCAGTGCATTTTGAATTGATTTTGATATTGTTGAAATTCATTGCCGTCACGCTCCTTGTAAATATGATTGGTTATTATCAGTATTTGCATAAAGCCCCGACAACATACATTATTCAGTATAACATTATTTGAAACGTTCTTCAAGTATTTTATACTTTTTTGAAAGTATATTCATTTGACAGAGAAATAATGAATCGTAATTTATATGTCTTCACCGATTCGGTATCAACCATTTTATCACATTGATATGTTATTGTCCATCAAAAAGAACACTTTTTATTATTAAGTACAATAAATTACCCCGTTTGCACATCAAACGGGGAATCAAATCATAGATTGAATTTTTTGTTGATCGCCTTGCAGACCATTACAATGGGAACTGTTAAAAATCCCCACAGCACACTGTACAGCAAACAAATCTGACCGCAGAAATTCATCGGCATTTTTGAATAGTCCCAAACTCTCAGTTTCATACATATATTAAAGATATAGCCGGCTATCAATTCAATTGCCGTGATCACCGTGCTTCCGACCAGACATTTTACGGCCATTGAACATTCGGTTATTTTTTTAAACATTCTGTACAGAACAATAAAGCAAACGCCGCCCGTAATGACCATTGACCAGTGCGTATATTTTCGCCATACAATTTCTATCAGTCCATATACGACTCCGCCGATCGTAAATAAAATACAATCTCCGCCGATTTTCTTTTTCATACAAATACAACTCCTCAAAATTAGTATTTGTATAAAATCAAAAATTATCATTCCAACGATCTGTCACCCATAGAAAAATGTGATATTATGAATTGATTTTGAAGCTTTTTACGAAGTCAAAGAAATTATTCATCGATTTTGTGATGTATTTGTTTTGATGATAAATAATACTGTAATGCCGTTCAAATTTGATGCCCTCAATTTCCAAAGCCTTGATTTTGTTGCTTTTTATATACGGCTCCACCAGTCTGTAGGGGAGAATAGATAAGCCAATGTTGGCAGTCACGCCGTTAATGATGGCGGTGGTGCTAGTGCTTTCCCAAAGCGGTGTTACCGTAAAATTGTTGAGCATAAGCGTTGCTTCGGCAAATTCTCTTGTGCCGCTGTTTTTTTCACGCAGAAGAAAGTTCTGTTCCCTCAAATCGTCAAGCTTGACCGTATTATGTATGGCAAGGGGGTGGGATAATCCGCAAACAAGTGTCAGATTATCGTTGGCAATATGCTCGCTCAGTAAATTTTCACTGTGGATATTTCCTTCGATCAGTCCGAAATCAAGCTTATTTTCGCTCACAAACTTTTCGATGATCTCGGAACTGTCAATTTTGACATAGGGCATAGGTGTTTCGTATTTTTTGACAAAACCATTGATGTACTGCGGCATAAGACAGGCACCGATACTGATGCTTGAGCCGATTTTCATAAATTCGGACGCATTGAGGTTTTTAAATTCGTTGTCCAGTTCGTAGTAAAGAGATACGATATGCGCCGCATATTGATACAGATGTTTGGCGCTTTCGGTTCTTTCGATTCCCCGTCCCTTTCTTTCAAACAGCTTTACTTTATAGTATGACTCGATTTCGTGAATCGCAAGACTTGCGGCAGGCTGTGCAATGCCGAGCTTTTTTGCCGCTTCCGTGATACTGTTTTCCTTATACACGGCAGCAAAAATTCGCAGGTGCTTTATTGTCATACATTATTCCTCCTTTGCATAGTATTATTCTATCAATTGATAATAAGAAAAATCTATTTAAAATGCGGTTAGTATATGTGTTATCTATAACCTATCAAATATATATGTTTTATAGAACATATATATTTTAATATAGATTTGAAGAAAAATCAACTATTTTTATTGATTTATTTTTGAAAGCCTGTAAAATTACAATTACAGACACGGAACAAATTCCGACAGACCAAACTTTACCATTTGTAAGGAGAGAACATTTATGTCAATCAAGAATTTATTCAAAACAAAAAAACTTAAAAGTACAGTGGCACTGGCACTGATTATCGGTATAACAGCAGGTTCAATGACAGCTTGTGGAAATTCATCCGCAGATGAAAAAACCTCTGCCAACTCGTCGGGCAAGATAACGATCACCAATGTTTCGTACGATCCGACCCGTGAGCTTTATCAGAAGTACAACGAAGCATTTGTCAAGTACTATAAAGAAAAGAACAATCAGGAGATCGAAGTTGTTCAGTCACACGGCGGTTCGGGCAGCCAGGCACGTTCGGTTATCGAGGGTTCGGATGCAGACGTTGTAACGCTTGCACTTGCTCACGACATTACACTGGTGGAACAGGCAGGACTGATCGACGAGGGTTGGATCAACGAATTTGACGGTGATTCTTCACCTTATACTTCAACCATCGTATTCCTAGTTCGCAAGGGCAACCCGAAGAACATCAAGGACTGGGACGACCTCATTAAAGACGGCGTTGAGATCATCAATCCCGACCCCAAGAGCAGCGGCGGTGCTTGCTGGAACTTCCTTGCCGCTTGGCAGTACGCTCTCAACAATAATAACAATGATGAAGCAAAGGCAAAGGAATTCGTTACTAAGCTTTATGCCAACGTAACGGTAATGGATTCCGGTGCAAGAGGCGCAACAACAACATTCGTTGAAAACGGACAGGGTGACGTTCTGATCGCTTGGGAAAATGAAGCGATCAACAGCGTTAAAGAATATCCGGGCGAATACGAGCTTGTGACTCCGAGCATTTCCATCCTTGCACAGCCCAGTGTTGCCATTGTTGACGCAAACGCAAAGAAAAACGGCACACAGGACGCTGCAAAACAGTATCTTGAATATCTCTACTCCGATGAAGCACAGAAGATCATTGGCGAAAACGGCTATCGTCCGTCCAATCAGGAAATTCTTAAGACTTTCTCGGATACATTCGACCTCAATGTTGAGCTTGTCACTATCAATGACTTCGGCGGCTGGGACGCTGCCTATGACAAGTTCTTCAACGACGGAGCTATCTTCGACGAAATTTATAACGGATAATGCTGACAGATATTCCCGTATTCCGTTTTCAGGGATACGGGAATATTGACAGACAGGAGGATTGTTAGTATATGGCAGACACGAAACGTATCAAACACGCAAAGCAGGTTCGTGTCATTCCGGGTTTCGGACTGACGCTCGGTATCACGATAGCAATGCTTTCATTGCTGATCATTATACCACTTGCTTCCGTACTTCTATATTCTTTCCAGTTGAACCCCTCGGAATTCTGGAAATTGATAACGGCTCAGAACGTTATCAACGCATTTAAGGCAAGTATTATTTGTGCATTGATCGCAGCGCTGATCAACAGCGTGTTCGGACTGATCCTTGCGTGGGTTCTTGTGAAATATGAGTTCCCCGGCAAACGTCTTCTCGACGGATTGATCGAACTTCCGTTTGCACTTCCGACAGCCGTTGCGGGTATTACACTTTCAAAGATGTACTCCAACACAGGCTTTCCGGGCAGCTTTTTTTCAAGCATCGGCATCGACATTTCCTATACCCATATCGGTATCGTGATCGCTCTTATCTTTATCGGTATTCCCTTTACCGTAAGAGCCGTTCAGCCCGTATTGGAAAAGCTTGACGGTCAGTATGAGGAAGCCGCTTATATTCTCGGAGCAAGCCGCACCAAAACTTTCTTTAAGGTAATCTTCCCCGAACTGTTCCCGTCGCTTCTCACAGGCTTTGGTCTTGCACTGGCAAGAGGAATCGGTGAATACGGCAGTGTTATTTATATTTCAGGCAATAGTGCGAAAAACGGCACTCAGGTCGTTTCCTACGTCATAATGCAGAAATTGGAACGTATGGACTACGCAAGCGCAACAGCGATCGCACTGGTTCTCCTTATCATTTCATTTTTGCTTTTGTTTGCGGTAAACATCATACAGATCCGTCGTTCAAGACGTATCAGCGTAAGATAAGGCAGGTGTGTAAATATGGAAATTTTTGATGAAAAACAGCTGAAAGCAAAAAAACGAACAAAATATATTCTCATCACAATCAGCGCATTGTTCCTGATATTTATGTTGGTTCTTCCGCTTATTTCAGTTATCGTAAACTCATTGCGCGAGGGCATAGCGTTCTACTTTGAAGCCCTTTCCACCCAATATGTTACCTCTGCTTTGGTGGTAACACTGATAGCAACACTGTTTGCGGTAGGAGTCAATACCTTCTTTGGAATTGTTGCTTCGTGGGTTCTCACAAGATTTGAATTCAAGGGCAAAAACGTTCTTTCAACGCTGATCGATATTCCTTTTTCGATCTCGCCCGTTATCGCAGGTCTTGCCTTTATTATGACCTTCGGCAGACTCGGCTGGGCAAGTCCGATCATTGAATGGATCAACGAAACGCTCGGTACGGACATTCAGATCGTATTTGCCATTCCGGGTGTTGTTCTTGCAACGATATTCGTAACATTCCCGTTCGTATCACGTGAGATCGTTCCCGTACTGAATACGGTCGGTCACGACGAGGAGGAAGCTGCGGCACTGATGGGCGCAGGCGGATTCAAAATATTCCGCAAGATCACTTTCCCGCATATCAAATGGGCACTGCTCTACGGTGTTATCCTTTGTACAGCAAGAGCTTTGGGCGAATTCGGCGCCGTTCACGCACTTTCCAAAGCGAGAGGAAAGACTTTTACGCTTCCGCTTGAAATCGACGCCCTTTATATGTCAGGTTCGGCGGATTCTATCACAGCATCATTTGCAGTTTCATCACTTCTCGTATTTATTGCGGTCATCGTTCTTGTGTTCAGAAATGTTTTTGAATACAGAACCAAAAACAAATCCAAAAAGGTAAAGTCAGGTGAGTAATTATGTACGTTGAGATAAAAAATATAAACAAACATTACGGTAACTTCAAAGCTACCGACAATGCAAGCTTCGGTATAGAAAAAGGTAAACTGGTAGCGCTTCTCGGTCCGAGCGGCAGCGGCAAAACGACGATTCTTCGTATGATTGCGGGTCTTGAGAACCCCGATGAGGGCGAAATTCTGATCGATGGCAAAGTAGTCAACAATATCCCTGCTTCCAAGCGCGGCATCGGATTTGTATTCCAGAGCTATGCACTTTTCCGTTATATGACGGTGTATGACAATGTTGCATTCGGTCTTGAAATCCAGAAGGTTCCGAAGGATAAAATCAGAGAACGTGTGCTTGAACTGATTGAGCTAGTGGGACTGAAAGGAATGGAAAAACGTTATCCCAATCAGCTTTCGGGCGGTCAGCGTCAGCGTGTTGCTTTTGCAAGAGCACTTGCTCCAAATCCGACACTGCTCCTTCTTGACGAACCGTTTGCCGCTATCGACGCAAAGGTTCGTGCAGAACTTCGCACGTGGCTTGCGGATATGATACACAAGGTAGGCATTACCAGTATTTTCGTAACACATGACCAGGACGAGGCAGTTGACGTTGCCGACGATATTATCGTCACCAATAAGGGCAGAATCGAACAGCACGGCACTCCGAGAGAAATTTACGAATCACCGAAAACACCGTTTGTTGCCGAATTTATCGGAACATCTGCAAAATATGAAAACTTTGGTGTTCTGAAAGGATTCTCTAAGGAAGAAAAAGTTCACGGTGCTTTGATCCGTCCCGAATTTGTCGAAGTGTTCAAAGCGGATAATGCCAATATCGAACCTTATCTTAAATATGCAGATGACGGTGTGGTTGAAAGCGTTACCTTCCGCGGCAACAGTGTAGAACTCGGAATTGATGTAAAGGGATTAAAGTTGACAGCCTTGCGCTCTCTCGAAAGAAGAAAAATTGAAGTAGGAGAAAAAGTTAAGGTGTTAGTCTATCGCCTTTACACATATGACGGCGACCAAGTAAAAATCATAGAAAATGCAGAACTCGCCGGAAAAGAGACAGTAAAGCTTTAAAGCTTTACCTATAAATTGCTCCCCAAAATATAACATTCAGAAAAGGCTGCCGCATTGATAGAAAGTCTGTCAATGCGGCAGCCTTTTCTCAAAAAATAAAATATTGTTTTTCCGACAAAACTGCTTATGATAGCCCGCAGGGTAATTATGAATTGTGAATTATGAATTGATAATGTTGTAATTTTTTTGAAAATGTGTTATAATTCGGTGTATAAATTCCGGAACGGAGGAAATGATTTATGATAGCAGTTGCAATAGACGGCCCCGCAGGTGCGGGAAAAAGTACCATCGCACGAAAAGCCGCTTCCGAGCTTGGCTATATTTATGTTGATACGGGAGCGATTTACCGCGCAGTGGGACTTGCGTGTACTCAAAAGAAGATCGACCCTTCGGATAGCGAAAAAGTAGTTGAAATGCTTCCCGAAACGGAAATCAGCATTGTTTTCTTTAACGGCGAACAGCACGTTCTTCTGGATGATAAGGATGTCAGCAGCGAAATACGCACCGAAAAGGCATCGATGACAGCCTCAAAGGTTTCCGCAATACCCGAAGTGAGAAAATTTCTTCTTGACCTGCAACGTAATTTTGCCAAAAACGATAATGTCGTTATGGACGGCAGAGATATAGGAACAGTTGTACTTCCGAATGCACAGGTGAAAATTTTCCTGACTGCTTCACCCGAAACAAGAGCAAAACGCCGTGTTCTTCAGTTGAAAGAAAAGGGCGAAACAGCAGATTACAATACGGTGCTTGCCGATATTATCCAACGTGACTATGATGATTCGCACCGTGAGATCGCACCGCTGAAAGCTGCTGACAGCGCTGTTATGGTCGATACTTCCGAGTTGACACTCGAACAGTCGATCGCCAAAATCATCAGTATCATAAAGGAGCATATCGAATGAAACGAAATCCCCTTTATGTCATCGGAAGGATCTTGCTGATTCCGATTTTTAAACTTTTGTTTTTTTATCAGGTCAAAGGAAAACATAATGTTCCCAAAAACGGCGCGTTTATTATTTGTTCCAACCACCTTTCCAATTTCGATCCCGTTTTGCTTGGGGTCACGCAGAAACGTCAGATTTTCTATATGGCAAAAGAGGAATTGTTTAGAAATAAATTTTTTGCCGGTCTGATACGAATGCTCGGTGCTTTTCCCGTGACGAGAGGCGCAGGCGACGGTAAAGCAATTAATGAAGCCGAAAATATTGTCAAGGACGGAAAACTTTTAGGAATCTTTATAGAGGGTACCCGTTCAAAAACAGGTGAATTTCTCCGCCCAAAATCAGGTGCGGCAATCGTTGCCCAACAAATGAATGTTCCTGTCATTCCTGTATGTATCACACCCAAAAATAAAAAAGTAAAGGTTTTCCAAAAAGTAACCATTTCGTGGGGAAAACCGCTGGCACCGCAGGAACTTGGTCTTGAAAAAGGCAGCGGCGAGGAATACAGAAATGCAAGCCGACGCATTATGTCCGAAATTAAACAGTTGAGAGAGAATGATTTGAAATAGTTTATCGTATTTTAAGATTGTTGGCACTGATACTGGTTCGACCGTTTTACAGAATTAACTATATCGGCAAAAATAATATCCCAAAACACAACGCCGTTGTGCTTTGTTCCAATCACAGAAGCTTTTTTGATCCGCTTGCCATAAGCTTCGGCGTGAGACGCAATATTTATTTTATGGCAAAATCGGAATTTTTTACGGACAGCGGCATTTTTGTCAAATACTTTATGAAACTGTGCGGTGTGTTTCCTGTGAAGCGTGAAAGTTCGGATTTAGGCTCTGTCAATACAGCGGCGCAATTGTTGTCCAAAAATAAAATCGTTGGTATCTTTCCGCAGGGAAAAATCGTGAAAGACGGCACTTTTGAACCGAAGTCGGGCGCGGCGCTTCTTGCCGTGAAAAATCAGACGCCCGTTTTGCCCGTATCGATTGATTTCGAGGGCAGTATCAGACCTTTTTCCAAAATAACCGTTACATTCGGCAATTTGATACCGCCCCCGAAAGATACATCTTTAAAAGCGGCAAGAGGTCTTACCAAAATCATCAAAGAGCGGATCACCGCTCAATTGGAGGGAAAACATTGTCCGTAACCGTAGCAAAATCGGCAGGCTTCTGCTTTGGTGTCAGCCGTGCCGTCAATATCGTCGAAAAATTGTTGGAGGAGGGAAAGCGTGTCTATACGCTCGGTCCGATCATCCATAACCGCCATATGGTGGACGAGCTTGCGTCAAGAGGGGTGAAAATTGCCGAAACGCCCGAGGAGGTCAAAAACGGCGAAACGCTTGTTATCCGTTCTCACGGTGTGCCGAAAAGCACTACCGACCTTATCGAGCAGCTTGGCATTGAGTGCCGAAACGCAACTTGTCCTTTTGTACTGAAAATTCATAAAATCGTTGCCGAGCATTCCGCCGCCGGTGAGATCATATTCATTGCAGGCGATGAGAAGCACCCCGAAGTAGAGGGAATAATTGGTCACTGTAGCAGTGAATATCATACCTATACGGATTGCACAAAGTTGGAAGAAATTTTAAATAAATTTCCTTATACGAAAAATAAAACGGTCTGTGTTGTTGCTCAGACAACATTTGATGTGTCGGAATGGAAAAAATCCTTAAAAATATTGCAAAAAGTATGTACAAATGCTAAAATATTTGATACAATATGTAGTGCCACATCTGATAGACAATCCGAAGCGGAAATTCTTGCTTCCCATTCTGACCTTATGCTTGTAATCGGCGGCAGACACAGCTCGAATACCAACAAGCTGTTTCAAATCTGTAAGAGTAAGTGCCGTGAAACTTATCTTATCGAGTCGGTTAAGGAATTGCCGCTTTCTGCTGTGAAGCAGGCGAATCGGATCGGCATCACAGCCGGAGCTTCTACTCCGGCAAGCATCATAAAGGAGGTACTGGTTACCATGACAGAAGAAATCAAAAACATTGAAGAAAGCAAAACTGAGCCAAGCGAATTTGAGGCACTCCTGGAGGAGTCTTTCAAAAATTATAATACAGACGGCAGGGTACACGGTGTTGTTGTTGGCGTAACTCCTACGGAAGTAAGAGTTGATGTAGGCAGAAAACAGACCGGCATTATTCCCCTTGATGAGCTTTCTGACGATCCGTCGGCAAAGCCGGAGGATCTCGTAAAGGTCGGCGATGAGCTTGACCTCGTTATTATGAAGACAAACGATCAGGAAGGAACCATTCTTCTTTCCAAAAGACGTTTCGATTCACAGAAGGGCTGGGATACGATCGTTAAGGCTGAAGAAGATAAGAGCATTATCACAGGTGTTGTTACCGAGATCGTAAAAGGCGGCGTGATCGCTCTTTCCAACGGCGTAAAGGTATTTATCCCTGCTTCTCAGGCAACTGCGACAAGAGGTGAAAGCCTTGAAGGACTGCTCAAGCAGGAAGTTTCTTTCCGCATTATCGAGATCACAAAACAGAGAAGACGTGCAGTAGGTTCCATCCGTTCCGTTCTTAACGACGAGCGCAAGAAGAAAGCCGAGGAATTCTGGGCAGAGGCAGAGGTCGGCAAGAAATATACGGGTACAGTTAAGTCACTCACTTCTTACGGCGCATTTGTTGACATCGGCGGCATTGACGGTATGATCCATATTTCCGAGCTTTCTTGGAGCAGAATCAAGCATCCGTCAGAGGTCGTTAACGTAGGCGATACAGTTGAGGTTTACATAAAGGCTCTCGATCAGGAAAAGGGCAAGATCTCACTCGGCTACAAGAAAGATGAAGATAATCCTTGGGAGATTCTGAAAAATCAGTATCCCGTAGGCACAGAATGTGAGGTTGAAGTTGTAGGACTGACACAGTTCGGTGCTTTTGCAAAGATCATTCCGGGCATTGACGGTCTTATCCACGTTTCTCAGATTTCCAATGACAGAGTAGAGAAACCGGAGGACGTTCTTTCCGTAGGTCAGAAAGTGAATGTCAAGATCACGGCGATCGACTTTGACAAAAAGCGTATCAGCCTTTCAATGAAAGCACTTCTTGACAATGCAGAAGAGGACGCAGAATAATTCAAAAATTTGAAATCAGTTCTTTGTTTAGGCATCTCGTCAGAGGTGCCTAAACGTATTTTTATATCGGAGATGACAGAAATGTACGAAGAGATCAAAAAACAGGCAAATGCGGTTGTTCTGGAAGCAATTGAAAAATCGAAGCTTCAACAGGGCGATATTTTTGTAGTCGGCTGTTCGTCCAGTACGGTGAAAGGGGAAGCATTCGGCACAGCGTCAAGTGTAGAAATTGCACAGGCAATTTTTGACGGGATTTATCCCGAACTGGAAAAGCGCGGTATCTACCTTGCGTCACAGTGCTGCGAGCATTTGAACCGTGCAATTATTACGGAAAAAGCCGCCGCTTTGTCGCAGAACCGTGAGATTGTCAATGTGGTTCCTCAACCGAAGGCAGGCGGTTCCTTTTCAACGATTGCCTATCAGACTTTCAAAGAACCCGTTGCCGTTGAGCATATCAAAGCCGACGCAGGAATCGACATCGGCGGCGTGCTGATCGGAATGCACCTGAAAGAAGTTGCCGTTCCGCTGACTTTTGAAACGAAAAAAATCGGGGAAGCGTACATAACGGGTGCACGGACAAGGGCAAAATTTATCGGCGGCGAACGTGCGCATTATGATGAGAATTTAAAATAATGAGGAAAACCAAATGAGCTACAAGGACGAATTTATAGAAATATACACGCAGAATATCAAGCGTGAGGGTTCGGCAGAGCTTTTGGAGTGGCTGCAAAAAACGGATTTTTTCACCACTCCCGCAAGCTCCAAATTTCATTGTGCGTGTGAGCAGGGATTGGTAATGCACAGTCTGAGCGTTTATCATACGCTGATGGAAAAGCACTTTGAGCCGGACAAGGACAATCCTGAAAGCTTTGCGATCTGTGCATTACTTCACGATTTATGCAAGGCGCAGTTTTATAAAGTATCGTTCCGCAACGTCAAGAACGACGAAACGGGCGTATGGGAAAAGAAACCTTTTTATGCCGTGGATGATCAGTTTCCTTACGGTCACGGCGAAAAATCGGTATTTCTGATCGAGCGCTTTATGCGGTTAAAGACATCGGAGGCAATGGCGATCCGCTGGCATATGGGCGGTTTTGACGAAGCGGCAAGGGGCGGCAGTTTTGCGATCAGTCACGCCTACGAAAAATATCCTCTTGCGGTAAAGCTTCATCTTGCCGATCTGGAATCGACCTATCTTCGTGAAAAGAACACATCAACTGTAAAATAATTGACAAAAATTGTTGCAAAATAACAAAGAGATCATATGAATTTTATAAAAATAACTATTGACAAACGCCCAAAACTGTTTTATAATATACCCACGTTATATTTTAAACCGTTGAGCAGGAGTAGTAAATACGAAGTAACGCATAAGAGAGCCGTCGGTTGGTGCGATGACGGTTGCCGAGCTTGTATCGAATGGACCTGTAAGGGCGGCAGGAAATCGCTTTGGCGAAAGTAATGGCCGACGGGAGCTCTAACCGTTATCAACAGAGTGTGTATGTAGTACATAAAATGAGTGGGTGAATGATTCGCCAAAATGGGTGGTACCGCAGAAGTTGTTCAGGCTTTTGTCCCTTTCACAAGGGGCAAAAGCCTTTATTTATTGTGTCCACGCAGGGGAATAAAAAGCTTTGCTCAAGCTTTCTCGAAAGCTTGCCGGGGAGGTTAGAGGGGCAGGCAGTCCCTCGGCTGGAAAATACCCACCAACTTAATTCAGGAGGATTGAAAAATGTTAAAACCCGATTTTGAAACAGTCAAAACAATGTCAGAACAGTATAACACCATTCCTGTGTCAAAGGAATTTTATGCGGACGTTGTAACGCCGATTACACTTCTCCGCAGGATCTCAGGAATCAGTAAACGCTATTTTCTTCTGGAAAGCGTGGAGAACGGCACAAAATGGGGACGCTATTCATTCCTCGGATTTGACCCCGTAATGCACGTGACCTGTAAGGATAAAGTTGTGACGGTCGAAAAGGATGGCAAGACCGAAACTGTCCATACCGCAAAACCACTTGATGTTGTCCGTGAGATACTCAAAAAATACAAGGCTCCCAAAGTCTCCGACCTTTCACCGTTTACGGGCGGTTTTGTGGGATATTTTGCCTATTCTATGATAGGCTATGCGGAACCAAAGCTGAAAATCAGCACAGGTGATTTTAACGATATGGAACTGATGCTCTTTGAAAAGGTGATCGCATACGACCACCTAAAACAGAAGATCAACATTACTGTTAACATCAAAACCGACGACCTCGAAAATAACTATCGGAATGCCGAAACAATCATTAACGAAACAGCCAAGCTGATCAATTCCGAAGAACCTCTCCCGAAGATCGAAAAGCCGAAATATTCCGAATTTACCTGTAATTTCTCAAAGGAGGAATATTGTAAGGTGATCGACAAAACAAGAGCGTATATCCGTGACGGAGATATTTTTCAGGCGGTGATCTCCAGACGCTTTGAAGCGGATTTTGAAGGCAGTCTGATCAATGCCTATCGTGTTCTCAGAACCACCAACCCCTCACCGTATATGGTCTATATGAGCATTGACGGTCAGGATATAATGAGTACCTCTCCCGAAACGCTTGTCAGCCTGCGAAACGGCAGACTTTACACATTCCCCGTTGCCGGTTCACGCCCCAGAGGAAAAACTGACTGGGAGGACAAAGAACTGGAGCGCGGACTTCTCGCTGACGAAAAAGAACTTTCCGAACACAATATGCTAGTTGACCTCGGCAGAAACGATCTCGGCAGGATTTCAAAATTCGGCACGGTCGAAGTAACGGAATATCAGATGATTCACCGCTATTCAAAAATTATGCATATCTGCTCACAGGTAGAGGGCAATATCCGTGACGATAAAGACGGATTGGACGCTGTGGAGTGTGTGCTTCCGGCAGGAACGCTGTCGGGTGCGCCGAAGATTCGTGCGTGTGAGATCATTGAGGAACTGGAAAAATGTCCGAGAGGAATTTATGGCGGAGCACTCGGCTATATGGATTTTTCGGGCAATCTCGACACCTGTATCGCGATCCGTATGGCGGTCAAAAAGGACGGAAAAGTTTATGTGCAGGCAGGCGGCGGCATTGTCGCCGACAGCGTTCCCGAAAGCGAATATATGGAATCCTACAATAAAGCTTTTGCGGCAATGAATGCGGTACAAAAAAGTGCCGAGATCGACTGACAGGGAGGAAACAACAATGATTTTACTGATAGATAACTACGACAGCTTTTCCTATAATCTGGTACAACTGGCAGGTTCGATTGATCCCGACATCAAGGTGATTCGCAATGATGAAATGACCGTTGACGAAATAAGAAACTTAAAGCCTTCACATATCATTCTTTCGCCCGGACCCTGCTACCCGAAAGACGCAGGTATTTGCGAAGAAGTCGCCTTGAAAATGCGCGGCGAAATGCCGATACTCGGTGTATGCCTCGGACATCAGGCGATATGCGAAGCCTACGGAGGAAACATTATTCACGCCAAGGAGTTGATGCACGGCAAAACTGACCTTGTGACCATTGACAATACTTCCCCGATTTTCAAAGGTCTTGACACAAGGATTCAGGTAGCGCGTTATCACTCACTGATTGCCGAAAAAGCGTCCTTGCCCGACTGTTTCGACATTATTTCCGAATCCGACATCGGTGAAATAATGGCAGTCAAGCACAAAGAAAGCGACCTTTACGGCTTACAGTTCCACCCCGAATCCATCTTAACTCCCCAAGGCAGAACCCTGATGGAAAACTTTTTATCAATTCATAATTCATAATGCATAATTCATAATTACCCTGCGGGGGAATTTGAAGTATATTAAAAAATAATGACTGAAAGGATTTGATTGAAATGATCAAAGAAGCAATTGCAAAGCTTGTTGAGGGAAAAGACCTCGGCTATGACCTGACCAAAGAAGTAATGGGCGAAATTATGGACGGACAGGCAACCGACGCACAGATTGCGTCCTTTATCACCGCATTCAGTATCAAGGGCGAAACCATTGAGGAGATCACCGCTTGTGCCGAAGTAATGAGAGCTAAGGGTGTGAAGCTGGACACCAAAGGACTGGACGTATTTGAGATCGTTGGAACAGGCGGTGATAAAGTCGGAACGTTCAACATTTCCACGACTGCCGCATTTGTGATCGCAGGTGCAGGCGTACCGATCGCCAAGCACGGCAACAGAAGTGTTTCCAGCAAAAGCGGTGCTGCCGATGTTCTCGAAAGACTCGGCGCCAACATTACGCTGACACCCGAACAGAATGAAAAGGTTCTTGCAAAGTCGAAAGTGTGTTTTATGTTTGCACCGACTTATCACGCTTCAATGCGTTTTGCTGCTCCTGCAAGACGTGAAACGGGAATCCGTTCAGTATTCAATATTCTCGGACCGCTGACGAATCCCGCAGCGGCAGAGTATCAGTTAATGGGTGTTTACAGTGACAAGTTAGTAGAACCGCTCGCAAAAGTTCTTCATAATCTCGGCGTAAAACGCGGTGCGGCGGTATGCGGTGCGTCAAGACTGGACGAAATGACCACAACGGGTCCGAACCTTGTTTGTGAGATCAAGGACGGCGAAATTAACACCTACACCGTGAATGCCGAGGACTACGGACTGAAGAAAGTGCCGCTGGAAGACATCCTCGGCGGTTCTCCGGAGGACAATGCACAGATTACGCTGGACATTCTGAACGGTGTCAAGGACGCAAAGCGTGATATTGTTGTTCTCAATGCAGGTATGAGCCTTTATTTGACCAATGCCGCCGAAACCATCGCAGATGGTATCCGACTGGCACAAGAAACCATTGACAGCGGCAAGGCGAAAGCAAAATTGGACGAATTTATCAAGGCGACCAAAGAATTTGCAGAATAACAGGGGAAGAAAAAATGATTCTTGATAAGCTGGCACAGTCAACAAGACTGCGCGTTGAAAACGAAAAGAAAATCATCTCACCCGACGAAATGAAGCACAAGGCGCTTTCAATGCCGAAGAAAAATTTTGAATTTGAAAAGGCATTAAGGGGAGAGGACATACAATTTATCTGTGAAGTCAAAAAAGCCTCTCCGTCAAAGGGACTGATTGCACCCGATTTTCCATATGTGCAGATAGCGAAGGACTATGAAGCGGCAGGAGCGTCTGCCGTTTCCGTCCTCACGGAACCCGAATATTTCAAGGGCAGTAATCAGTATGTCGAGGAGATCAGCGAAGCCATTTATCTTCCGATCATTCGCAAGGATTTTACCGTTGATGAATATATGATTTATCAGGCTCGTGCAATAGGAGCGTCGGCTGTACTGCTGATAGGTGCCATTCTTGACACAAAAACGATTGCCCGATATATCGAAATATGCGATTCTCTCGGTTTGTCGGCTCTTGTGGAAGCCCACGATGAAGAAGAAGTTCGTTCGGCACTCTCGGCAGGCGCAAGGCTGGTAGGTGTCAATAATCGTAATCTGAAAGATTTTACGGTTGACATCAACAACTGCACCCGTTTAAGAAAACTGGTGCCAAGTGAGATAACTTTTGTAGCCGAAAGCGGCATTAAGACCGCCGAGGATATTAATGTTCTCAGAAGTGCCGATGTCAATGCGGTACTGATTGGTGAAACGCTGATGCGTTCACCCAACAAAGCAAAAATGCTTTCACAGTTGAAAGGCGAAATTTTATGACAAAAATAAAAATCTGCGGTTTAAAACGCATAGAGGATATAGAGGCGGTCAACGAATACCGACCCGATTATATCGGTTTTGTGTTTGCACTCGGACGCAAACGAACCGTAACGGCGGAACAGGCAGCAGTGTTGAGATCGGTTTTAAGCAAGGACATCAAAGCAGTCGGTGTTTTTTTGAACAATGATATTGATTTTGTGATTGACCTTGCTGATCGGGGCATAATAGATTTGATACAGCTTCACGGAGATGAGGACGAGAACTATCTCCATACGCTTCGTGCCAACACAGAGATTCCGATTATCCGTGCGGTAAGAGTAAAAAGTACAGATGAGATTCTTGCCGCCGACCGACTGCCTGTTGATTATCTGTTGTTGGATACCTATGACAAAAATGCCTATGGTGGCACGGGCAAGGTCTTTGATTGGAGGATAATCCCCAAAATAACAAAGCCTTATTTTCTTGCAGGCGGTCTTGATACGGAAAATATCGCACAGGCACTGAATGTCGGTGCCTATTGTTTGGATGTCAGCAGCGGAGCGGAAACCGACGGACTGAAAGACAAACATAAAATATCGGAACTGATTCAAATTGTCAGGAGGAACTGAAATGTCAAAAGGAAGATTCGGCATACACGGAGGTCAGTATATTCCCGAAACGCTGATGAATGCGGTGAACGACCTCGAAACAGCATACAATTTTTATAAGAATGACGAGCAGTTTAATCAAGAACTGACGGCTCTTTTCAATGAATATACAGGCAGACCGTCCCTTTTGTATTACGCCGAGAAGATGACAAAAGATCTCGGCGGTGCAAAAATTTATCTCAAAAGAGAAGATCTGAACCACACAGGCTCACACAAGATCAACAACGCACTCGGTCAGGCACTGTTAGCAAAGAAAATGGGCAAAACCAGACTGATTGCCGAAACGGGAGCAGGTCAGCACGGTGTAGCGACTGCGACCATAGCGGCATTAATGGGAATGGAATGTGAAGTGTTTATGGGAGCGGTTGACTGTGAGCGACAGGCATTGAATGTCTATCGAATGGAGCTTCTCGGCGCAAAGGTTCATCCCGTAACCAGCGGTACAAAGACACTGAAAGACGCAGTCAACGAAACTTTCCGTGAATGGGTATCAAGAATTGACGATACCCACTATGTTCTCGGTTCTGTAATGGGACCGCACCCGTTCCCGACTATTGTACGTGATTTTCAGTCCGTCATCAGCAAGGAGATCAAAGCACAGATTCTGGAAAAAGAGGGCAGACTTCCCGATGTGGTTCTTGCCTGTGTCGGCGGCGGCAGTAATGCAATCGGTGCGTTCTACCACTTTATTGAAGATAAGGACGTTCGTTTGATTGGCTGTGAGGCGGCAGGTCTTGGTGTTGACAATCCGAAAAATGCCGCAACAATGGCAAACGGCAGACTGGGCATTTTCCACGGAATGAAGTCTTATTTCTGTCAGGACGAATTCGGTCAGATAGCACCCGTTTATTCGATTTCGGCAGGACTTGACTATCCGGGTATCGGTCCGGAACACGCCAATCTGAAGGACACAAGCAGAGCGGAATATGTTCCGGTTACGGACGAAGAGGCAGTGAATGCATTTGAGTATCTTTCACGCACGGAGGGCATTATTCCTGCAATAGAAAGCTCACACGCAATCGCACACGCTCTGAAAATCGCACCTGAAATGTCCAAAGATAAAATCATTGTTATCAATGTCAGCGGCAGAGGTGACAAGGACGTTGCGGCGATCGCAAGATACAGGGGGGTAAATATTAATGACTAAACTGAGCAAAGCATTTGAAAACAAAAAAGCATTTATTGCCTTTATCACGGCAGGCGACCCCGACCTTGAAACGACCGAAAAGTTGATCTATGAAATGGTGGAAAACGGCGTTGACCTGATAGAGATCGGCATACCGTTTTCCGACCCGATTGCAGAGGGAACCGTGATCCAGGAAGCCGACATACGGGCATTGGCAAACGGAACGACCACCGAAAAGATTTTTGACCTTGTGGAAAAAATCCGCCCGAATGTTGCGATTCCGCTTGTGTTTATGACCTACTGTAATGTTGTGTTCGGCTATGGTACGGAGAAATTTATGCAGAAATGCCAACAGATAGGCATTGACGGACTTATCATTCCCGATGTTCCGTATGAGGAGAAGGAAGAACTTCATCCCTATACAAAAAAATACGGTATAGAGTTGGTGTCACTGGTAGCACCGACTTCACACGACAGAATTACAAGTATTGCAAAAGACGCAGAAGGTTTTTTATACATAGTATCATCACTCGGTGTAACGGGAGTGCGCTCTGAGATCAAAACCGATATAGGCGAAATTGTATCACTGGCAAAATCTGCTTCTGATATACCTTGTGCGGTAGGTTTCGGCATATCAACTCCCGAACAGGCGGCGGCAATGTCCAAAACAGCAGACGGCGTGATCGTGGGAAGTGCCATTGTCAGAATTATTGCGAAATACGGCAGGGACAGCGTAAAGTATGTAGGCGAATATGTCAAATCACTTGCCGATGCCTGCCATCATCAATAATATGGAGATTCCCGAACACCTACAAATTGATAAAGAAATCAAAATATAGTTTATCCAAAATAAAAACAAGTCTTTGTACAAAACGCAAAGACTTGTTTTTGTTGATTTATTGAGCCAGTGCCTCCAGTTCCTCCACTCTTTCAGGTGTGGCCGAAGCCATCGCATTGTTAACGAAGATAACTTCATCAATTTCGTTATCAATCAGATATTGTTTCAAATCAAAGTCAATATCCCTGAAATCCATTATGTGAGCCTCACTGTATGTATAGGCGATGAACGGAGCAAAAGCATTTCCGTAAGATTCCTTTATCACAGCAATTTTCTTTCCGTTGCCGTTTTTATTTTTCGTAACCATTAACGGCTGATCGCCGCCGAGGAAAACACCATAAGAATTGACACCTTCCGCATAGCTGTGAATCAGCATATAGTCCTGAGGGTCTTCCGCATTGGAATCATACAGTGTGGTATCAATATCGTAGTTGACGGTGAAGTATTCAACATAGTCCTCATCAAGCAGGGAAGAATCCTCTATATCATTGGCAAGACTGCCGTAATAACCCTCGATTTTATTGCGTTCCATATCATCAAGCGAAATCGCCTCAACGCCTGCCGCCTTGCAGAAATCCCGATAGGCGTAGTAAGCCGCCAGTCCTGTCCAGTGGTGGTCAGTATTGAAATACAGATATTCGTCCCTGTGGTGCATTATCGTATCATAGGCATTAACACCGATAACATCAGCACTGTAGGAACTGCAAATGGTATTCAGATAATCTTCCTGTGAAGAAACCCTGTCGCTGAACTTTTCGGGCAGAGTAACACCGCAGTGTGTCGGAACAACGACATTATAAACTTTGATGCCGTCACCAAAATGATTTTTAATATCCGATATCGCTTTTGCATAGTCCTGCGCCAGTGATTCACCGCCGCCGAAAAGCTCATAAGCCACTCTGTTATATACTAAAATTCCGTTGATGGTTTCACCCATCTCATCGGGAGTAGGGTCGGAAAGCACAGGAATTTCGCCGTTTTCTTTATCATCATCGTTTTGAGTGGAACTGTTTTTGTTGTCTGTTTGGCTGTTGTTTTCGGTACTCTTGTTATCTTCCTTGGATTCTTCCGTATCATTGGTGTTACTGTCGGAATCCGATACAGATATGTCCGGTGAGGCTCCATTGCTGTTGTTTTCGTCCTGAGTGGAACACGCCGAAAAAGAGCCGATAGAGAGTACTGCCATAAGCGATAATGCAATTATTTTCATTTTGTTGTTTTTCTTCATTGTTGCACCTCCGTGATTTTGTGTTATCGAACATCAGTATAGCACAAAAAGTATTTTTCTTCAACAAAAATAGGCAAAAGTATTGCAAGAAAGTTGAGTAAAAAGAAAAAATGTGTTATGATAAAATTGGGAGTGATATAATTGGATTTGTTTTATAATGAAAAATATCCGCCGAGAAATGATTTGATTTTTGCCATTATGTTTTCAGGCAGGGATACGGGAAAGGTACTGTTTGCGGAATTACTCAAATCGGTAACCGGGCATACCCTTAACACCGAAGAGGTGTTATCACAGGCAAATTATCCGCCCGAAAATATTGACCATAACTATATTCGTTTTGATACCTACGCCAAGGATTCAAACGGCACCATTTACAGTATTGATTTGCAAAACACTTATGCTGAGCAGTTAATTAAAAACAGGACGATCTATTATGCTTGTCGTGCCATCGCAGGGCAAACGGTTAACAAAGGGGCATATCATCAGCTGAACGAAATTGTGGTATCCTTTATTATGACAAAAAAGGATAATGCTGAACCTGTTGAAATTATCCATCTGTATAATCAGAATCACGAAGTTTATTCACAGTTGTTGACACTGTATAATGTGTATGTTCCGTCAGTCAATGCTGACGAAAAGGGAAATATTGAACAGAATCTGAAAATATTTTCCGAATTTTTCTCTGCTGACAGTCAGGAATCTCTTGAAAAATTTTACGAAAAATATTCCCAAAGCATACTTGCAAATCAATTATTGTCACTGTATAATGAAGCTATAGGCAGAGATGATCTCGACATTCTTATCGGAAAGGAGTACTTTGATATGAAAATAACAGAGCAGGACTTTATTGAAGCAAGAATAGAGTGTGAAGCCAAAGGCAGAGAAAAAGGCAGAGCAGAAGGTCGTGCCGAGGGCAAAATAAAAGAGGATATCCGAATTCTTCAAAGAATGAAAAAGGCAGGTCATACGATCAAAGAAATGGCAAATATTTTTGATATGTCCGAAGCGGAGGTTGAAAATATGCTTGCTATGCAGGCATAAAAATAGAGAGAATGTATTACAAGAGGGCTGTCCTGTTCGGGACGGTTCTCTTTGTTTCTTTTTTCTGTTTTTTGTGAACAATCAACGGCTGAAAAGAAAAAAATTGAAGAATTTATCCAATCTTGATGTTGTTTGATTGAAATGAGGAAATGAATATGATACAATAGAATGTAACTTAAAAATTTTGAAAGACATACTGCATAATGAGGAAAAAGGCGGTGGAATAATGAAAAAATGGACAGTGTCCGAGCTTGATAAAAATAAAGTCCGTGAACTTACTAAAAATTACGGACTGCCCGTGTTTACATCAATGCTTCTGGCGATCAGGAATATCACTAAAAGAGAGGAAATAGAAAAATTCTTTTCTGCGCAAAATGAACTGTCCGATCCGTTTTTGATAAAGGATATGGATAAAGCGGTCAAAAGAATCAAAAAGGCTGTTGTGTCGTATGAAAAAATTTGTGTTTACGGAGATTATGACTGTGACGGAGTGACTTCAACAGCAATTCTTTATTCTTATCTGGAATCTGTCTTTGCCAATGTGATGTATTATATACCCGACCGAAACGCAGAGGGCTATGGAATGAACAAGGGCGCTGTTGATAAGCTTCATTCCGAGGGAGTCGGACTGATCATCACCGTTGACAACGGTATTTCTGCAATAGATGAGATCAACTATGCTTCCACACTCGGTATTGACGTTGTTGTTACCGACCATCATAAACCACAGGATATTTTACCGAAGGCAGTTGCTGTCGTCAATCCCCATAGAACCGATGATGATTCTCCCTTTGAAGATTTTTCCGGTGCCGGCATTGCCTTGAAGCTTGCTATTGCGCTGGAGGGCGACAGCTTTTCGATAATGGAAAACTATGCTGACCTTGCGGCAATTGGAACGGTTGCCGATCTGGTACCGATCAATGGCGAAAACCGCGATATAGTCAAGGCAGGAATTTTTCATATAGAAAACACAGAGCGTCCCGGAATTACCGGTTTGATCGAAGAAGCGGGGATATCAAAGGTGAATGCCGGAACCATTGGTTTTCGTCTGGCACCGAGAATCAACGCTTCAGGCAGACTCGGCACACCGTATGATGCATTGACAATGTTTTTAACAGAGGATGATGAAACAGCGGAACAAAAAGCGGCACTTCTTGGAAAGCTCAATGCCGAGCGTCAGTCCATTGAAGCCAATATATATCAACAGATCATCACACAGCTTGAAGAAAATCCCCGTTTGACTTACGACCGTGTTTTGGTTGTTTCCTCCAAAGGCTGGAATGCAGGCGTTATTGGTATTGTTTCGTCAAAAGTAACCGAAAAATACGGTAAACCTTCAATTATTATTTCTGAGGATGGAGAGGTATGTAAAGCTTCGGGAAGAAGTGTTTCGGGATTTTCTTTGGTTGATGCTGTTTTTGCTTGTTCGGAATATCTTGAAAAATTCGGCGGTCATCCGATGGCTGTCGGATTCAGTATCAAACAGGAAAATATCGACACATTCAGAAAAGCAATCAACGATTATGCCAATGCGCTTGATAAAATGCCGCTGGCGGCTGTCAAGCTTGACTGTAATCTGAATCCCGACACGATCGTGACGGATATGGTTCATCAGCTTCAGAACTTTGAACCGTTCGGCTACGGCAATCCGAAACCCGTTTTCGGTCTGAATGGAATGAAGCTTGATAAAATCGTTCCTCTTTCGGGCGGCAAGCATTTAAAGCTGGCGGTATCGAGAGGAAATGCAAGACTGAATCTTTTAAAATTTTCCACTGCTCCCGACGAGTTTCCGTATTTGGAGGGTGACACACTTGATTTTGCCGTCAATATCGATATTAACGTTTATCAGGGAAGAGAAAGTCTCTCGTTTACGGTAAAGGACATTAAGCTTTCGGGCTTTGACACCGAGGGAACAATGTACAAAATACAAGACTATGAAAAATATAAAAGCGGCGTCACGCCGAGCGGCTTCAATGATGATTTTTACCCGTCAAGAAATGAATTTGCCGCAGTATATCTTTATCTGAAAAAGAATCCCCGTCCTATGTATTCGCCTGATTCTCTGCTCACAAGAACAGGCTGTCCGAGCATAGATGCCTTTAAGCTTTTGATGATACTTGATATAATGAAGGAGCTTTATTTGATCGATTACGGCAGAGATGCCGATTGTCTTACCATCAACATCCGTGATGTGAACGGCAAAGTTGACCTGAACGCATCACAGATATACAGAAAATTAAAGGAGGATATAAAAAATGCCTGACAAACCGAAATACTACCAGGATTATAACGAGCTTGTCGAATTGATGAAAAAGAGCGACCATAACTATAACTTTGACCTGATCGACAGGGCGTATCAGCTTGCCGATAAAATGCACGGCGACCAGCGGCGAGCGTCGGGTATTCCTTATATTCTTCACCCGACTTCTGTTGCCTGTATTCTCTGTGAGCTTGGAATGGATTCCGAATCCATTGCGGCAGCGCTTTTGCACGATGTTGTAGAAGATACTCCCGTAACACTGGAGGAGGTCACAAAGCAGTTCGGCACGGAAATCGCAGGACTGATAGACGGTGTCACAAAACTTGGTAAGATCCCGTATTCTTCCCGTGAGGAGCAGCAGGCGGAAAATATCAGAAAAATGCTGATCGCAATGTCGAATGATATTCGTGTTATCATCATCAAGCTTGCCGACCGACTTCATAATATGCGTACCATCGACTGTATGAAAGAGCAGCACCGCCGTGATAAAGCGCTTGAGGTGATGGAAGTTTATGCGCCTATCGCACACCGTCTTGGTATCCGCGCCATCAAGGAAGAACTGGAAGACCTTTCGATACGTTATCTTGACCCTGTCGGATATGCGGATATTGAAAAGCAGTTGGAGGAAAAGAGCCACGACAGGATCAGTTTTGTAGCGGAAATCAAACAGGTGATTTACGACAGACTGAAAAACGAGATCGAAAATGTCTATATTGAAGGCAGAGTAAAGAGCATTCACGGTATATACAAAAAGACCTTTATGAAAGGCCGTACAATGGATCAGATTTATGACATTTTTGCAGTGCGCGTCATTGTTGACAGCGTAGCGGACTGTTATAACGTTCTCGGCGTTGTCCACGACCTTTTCAAACCTCTCCCGAACCGTTTCAAGGATTATATTTCCACACCGAAACCTAATATGTATCAGTCACTTCATACGACAGTGATAGGCAAAGAGGGAATCCCGTTTGAAATTCAGATACGCACCTGGGAAATGCACTATACAGCCGAATACGGTATTGCTGCTCACTGGAAATATAAAGAGGGCTTGACGAAAAAAGACTCTCTTGATGAGCGTCTTGCGTGGATTCGCAAAATGCTTGAAAACCAAAGCGATAATGATTCAACCGATATTGTCCGTACTATCAAAATGGATCTTGTACCGGAGGAAGTATTTGTATTCACGCCGAAAGGCGATGTGATCAATCTTCCGGCAGGAGCGACCGTGATTGATGTTGCTTATGCGATTCACAGTGAAGTCGGTAATCGGATGATCGGCGCTAAGGTCGATAAACGGATCGTACCGATTGACTATAAAGTAAAAACGGGCGAGATCGTCGAAATCGTCACCACGAAGGAAAGCGGAGGACCGAAACGCGACTGGCTGAATATTGTCCGCACCAGTGAAGCAAGAAGTAAAATCAGACTTTGGTTCAAGCGTGAAAAGCGCGATGAAAACATAGCGGAGGGCAGAGCGCAGCTGGAAGCGGAATTTAAACGGCTGAATATCAATGTTCCCGAAAAGGAATTCCCTGAATTTCTCGCTGACGTTATGCACCGCCAGAACTGTAATACCATTGAAGATTTTTATGCTTCTATTGGCTACGGCGGCGTTCAGCTTTGGAGAATACTCCCCAAGATCAAGGAGGAGTATTTCAAAAAATATACCGTTACCGAGCCCACTCCCATTGTGATCACCGAGCCTGTCAAGAAAAAAGTCAGCGGCGGTGTTCATATAGAGGGAATCGATGACTGTCTTGTCAAATATTCGCGCTGCTGCAATCCGCTTCCGGGCGATGATATTATCGGCTTTATCACAAGAGGTTACGGTGTTTCTGTTCATAAAAGAACCTGTTCCAACGTGCCGAAAGATCTGTCGAGATCGCCCGAACCCGACCGCTGGGTAAAGGCTGACTGGGCGGACAGTATAATGAACGAAACATTTCAGTCAACCCTGCAAATCACGGCAACAGACCGCACGGGACTTCTTGCCGATATTACCAATCAGCTTTCGGCAATGCACCTTTTCATACACAATCTGAACTCCAGAGAAACCAAAAACGGGATGGCGATCATTGAAATTACCATCACGGTCAACGGTATCAATCATTTGAAGTCAGTGATAAGCCGTTTGAGCGGCATTAACGGCATTGTATCGATAGGCAGAAACTAAAGAAGAATGAGGCGTCAGAGGGGCGACCAATTTCCCTGACGCTGCCTTGACAGAGTATCAATCAAAAAGGAATGATAGAATGAAAGCCGTTATACAAAGAGTAACGCAAAGCAGCGTGACCGTTGACGAAAAAACTGTCGGAGAGATTTCACAGGGATTTTTGATTCTTCTCGGCATAGAGGACGGCGACACGGAAAAAGACGCGGACAAACTTTCCGCAAAAATATCCGGACTCCGAATCTTCACAGATGAGAACGATAAAATGAATTTGTCACTGACTGATATTGGCGGCGAAGTGCTAGTTGTATCACAGTTTACATTGTGTGCCAACTGTCGGAAAGGAAGACGGCCGAACTTTAATGCTGCCGCCCGTCCCAAAATCGCCGAACCGCTTTATGAATACTTTTGCGAAACAATGCGTCAGAACGGTATCACGAAAGTGGAGTGCGGGATTTTTGGAGCAGATATGAAAGTATCGCTTTTAAACGATGGTCCCGTGACGATCATCATTGATTCGCACGAACTGGCATAAGATCCTATGGAGGAAATAAAATGATAAAAATAAAAAGTTATACCGTTGGCAGCCTTGCGGCAAACTGTTATTTTGTGACTGACACCGATTCGGATGTATCACTGCTGATCGATACGGGAGCCGAATCTTTAGCGGTGGAAAACGCAGTCAATGAATTCGGCTCAGATAAGCTGAAATATATTCTTTTGACACACGGACATTTTGACCATATCGGCAATACAGCAAATTTAAAGAAACGATATCCCAATGCAAAGATTGTGATAGGGGAGAAGGACGCGCCGTTTACCAATGATGATTCTTTAAATCTGTCATTGTTTTTCGGAGAACCTGTGGAGCATTTCAATGCCGATATATTGGTATCGGACGGTACGGAGCTTACCTTCGGCAGCCGGACGATCAAGGTCATTGCAACGCCCGGTCATACGATAGGCGGTGTCTGTTATATCAT
Organism: uncultured Ruminococcus sp.; assembly: GCA_902803805.1. Taxonomy (GTDB): domain Bacteria; phylum Bacillota; class Clostridia; order Oscillospirales; family Acutalibacteraceae; genus UBA1213. The sequence continues at coordinate 11,263 of CADCRH010000021.1, read as the reverse complement.
TGGAAACAATCTCTTTACAGGCGATACCATAATGTCGCAAACCACAGGACGTATGGATTTTCCGACAGGAAACAGCCGCGATATGTTTGAATCCGTCAAGAAAATCGCTGCGATCAAAGAAAATCTGAACGTTTACTGCGGTCACGGTGAAAGCTCCACATTGAATTTTGAAAGAGCACATAATATTTTTATGGGGAACACGGAATATGACGATTTATATTGACGATCATCATTTTAACTATGAAATGGAAAAGCTGGTCAGATTGTTTTTTCCTAATGAAAAAATCGTTACGACCGAGGTTTGTGAGATACAGGAAAAGATACGGGAAGTGCCCTATGTTTATACGGCGCTGCGGCAAGACGGTAGCCGAAAAACGATCTTCGTATCGGTGCAGACAGATACCTTTTCCGAAAGTACGGAAAAAACGGTTGACAGCAGTATCAATGATGAGAAAAATACGGAGCGGACAATGGCGGTCGCTCTGTATGACCTTTTGGTAAAGCTGACGGGAACAAAACAGCCGTGGGGCATACTGACAGGTGTTCGTCCGATCAAGCTTTTTAGACGGATTTCCGAGAAGCACGGTACAGAATATGCAAGGCAGTATTTTGAGGAAAAATTTCTTGTTTCCCACGAAAAAACGGCACTCAGCGAAATCACCGAAAAATATGAGAAACGGATTCTTTTGCTGAACACACCGCAGTCGTTCAGTTTGTATGTATCCATTCCGTTTTGCCCTTCACGCTGTTCGTACTGTTCTTTTGTTTCGCAGTCAATCGAAAGGGCGAAAAATTTGATTCAGCCGTATTTTGAACTTCTCTGTAAGGAAATAGAGCATACCGCAAAAATCGTGCAGCAGTGCGCACTGTGTCTTGAAAGCGTCTATATAGGCGGCGGAACACCCACAACGCTCAGTGCTGAGCAGCTTCACGGTCTGATAACCACCATCAGAAACAGTTTTGATATGTCAACCTGTCGGGAGTTTACCGTGGAAGCAGGCAGACCCGATACGATCGACCAGGAAAAGCTTCTGGCGATACGAAACGGTGGAGTTGATAGAATCAGTATTAACCCTCAGACACTGAATGATGAAGTGCTGAAAGTGATCGGCAGGCGGCATACTTCGGCGCAGACGATCGATGCGTTTCACCTTGCCCGTTCCGTTGGGTTTCGGCATATCAATACTGACCTTATCGCAGGGCTTCCCACGGAAACAACGGAAAGTTTTGTTGCTACACTGGATCGTATCTGTGAGCTGTCGCCCGAAAGTATCACCGTACATACGCTTGCAATGAAACGTTCGTCCCATCTGACAAAGCAGGGGAAAACAGTGGGAGCTGACGGAAAAGTTCCTGCGGCAGAAATGCTCCGGTACTGCGAGAAAAAGCTTCTGTCCTGTGGTTACCACCCGTATTACCTTTATCGCCAGACACGAATGGAGGGCAACCTTGAAAATGTCGGTTGGTCTAAAGAGGGTTATGATGGCATATATAACGTATATGTTATGGACGAAACACATACGATTCTCGGTTGTGGAGCAGGCGCAGTATCAAAACTGAAAAATCCCGGTTCGGAAGAACTGATAAGAATATTTAACTATAAATATCCGTATGAATATATCAACGGCTTTGATGAAATGTTAAACCGAAAGAAGCAGGTGATTGATTTTTATGCTGAACTATCTTAATACCTATCGTCGGTATGCCTGTGACATTGACCGGATCAATGAAGAAGCGAAGCGTAACGCAAAAGATTTTATAAAAATGACAGAAAAGGTTTTTCGTCATGATTTACGTCTGATTGCCGAGCAGATCGTCAATATGCCCGGTAATCGCCACGTGGTACTGCTTTCGGGACCGTCAAGCAGCGGCAAAACAACGACCGCAAAAAAGCTTGCTGATGAATTCAAGCGGAAAGACGTGGATGTCAAGCTGATTTCGATGGATGATTTTTATCTCGGGGCTGACCACGTAAGACGGCTTCCCGATGGTAAGCCCGATTTTGAATCCGTCGAGGCTCTCGATATTCCGCTGATTAAAGAATGTATCAATATTCTTTCAACAACAGGCGAGTGTGTGATTCCGAAATATGACTTCAAGAACAGCCGTCGTTCCCACATTACACAAACCATCAGACTTGCTGAGAATTCGGTCATCATTATTGAGGGGATCCACGCGCTGAATCCCATATTCAGTGACGGTATGCCTGCCGAGCGTGTCAGCAAAATTTATGTCAGCGTAAAGCAGGGTATCAAGAACAATGAAGAGTATGTTCTCACCAACAGGGAAATCCGTTTTATCCGACGGCTTGTCCGTGACCACAGCTTCCGCAAAACAAATCCCGAACAAATGATTTCAATGTGGGAGTCTGTTGTTGACGGCGAAAAGAAATATATCCGTCCTTACCGCTACACAAGTGACTTTACGGTTAATTCGATTCATATTTACGAGCCGTGCATAATGAAAGAGGCGGCGGTCAAACTTCTTCGGAACATCAATAACACACACCCCGAATATGAATTTGCAGCTCACCTCATACGATCACTGGAACGTTTTGAATCCATCGATTCTGCCCTTGTTCCGAAAAACTCCCTTGTCCGTGAATTTATCGGCGGCGGCAGCTACAGTTATTAATTCATGATTCATAATTGCCCTGCGGGAAACCGCAGACGATTCCGCAGCCGCAGGGAAACACTGATTCGTAATTCATAATGCATAATTCATTATTGCACAAAGCCTGTAGGCTTGATGAAAATATAGAAATCATCGAATATTGTGTTAAAATCCTTGAAGAATGGATGGAAAGGTGCTATAATCAAAGATAATAAACTTTTTTATGTAAAGGAGAAAAAATAGTATGGGTATTTTTGAAGATGTTCTTCTTAACGCAAGATCGGCAGTTGATACTGTCGGCAAAAAAGCCGGCAAGGTAATAGATACGTCCAAGCTTAAAATCGCGGCAGCGGATTTGAAAGCCGAAATTTCAAAGAAATATGAAATTCTCGGTCGTGTGACCTTTGAAGCAAAAACAACAGGCAAAGACTACAGCAAGAGTATTGACGAGATCATTGAGAAAATTAAGGAGCTTAACGAGGAACTGAATTCCGTCAGGGAAACTATAGAAACTTCCAAACAAAAAACAAAATGCCCTTCCTGCGGAAATTATAACGCAAAAGGTTCTTCTTTCTGCAACAAGTGCGGCGAAAAGCTCCCTTTAAACGAAACTAAGGAAATTTCTCCCGATGACGTTATCGATTTCACCGAAGACAACTTTGAAGACGACGACATAGGACTTTAAAAATGGAAAATTGAAAATTGAAAATGGAAAATGGCAGAAATGATGATTTTCCGTTGGATGATTCTACTTTCAATTTGGTTGCACCGTGTAATGATTTTGTTATGCGGTGCAATTATGTGTAACAGTATCATATAGGTATAACACTCCTGAAAGGAAGTGCTTTTGTGTCACAAAACAAAAAGGAGAGAAAGTCCCAATCGTTCTTGAAGGGGGCGATGGTGCTCGGTTCAAGTATGGTCATTGTCAAAATTATGGGAATGATATACAAGATACTTCTCTCAAATATGTACGGAGGTGTCGGCACAGGTCTGTTCAACTCTGCGTATGCACTGTACAATCCGCTTTTCACGCTGTCAACGGCAGGCTTTCCGATCGCGATCTCACGAATGGTTTCCGAGAGTATTACACGAAAACGCTTTCGGGATGTCAAACAGATACATAGGCTGTCTGTTCCCATCTTTGTTATCGCAGGCTGTGTATGCTTTCTTGCAATGCTTTTGGGAAGCTTCATATATGTCAAGATCATCAAGGCGGAAAACGCTATTTTTGCAATGATGTGTCTTTCTCCAACCATATTTTTCGGCTGTCTGATGTCCATATACCGCGGATATTTTGAAGGCTTCCGAAATATGATGCCGACGGCTGTTTCGGAGATCATTGAAGCCACCTGCAAGCTCTTTTTCGGTTTTACCGCGTCATTCCTTACAATGAAGATTTGTATGGATCAGTATTTAAGTACAGATTATGTTCTCGGTACCAAATGTGCAACGGAAGCGGAAGCGAATTCCGTGATTGTTCCCGTTGCGATCGGTGCGGCAATCACAGGTATTTCGCTTGGTTCGCTGCTCGGCTTCCTCTATTTGTTTATACGTTACAGACGGGGCGGCGACGGTATATCGAAAGAAGAACTGAGAAATTCTCCGCCCCCGAGAAAGCCCCGTGCCACCATCAGCACAATGGTAAGGACAGCAATTCCGATAGGCTTGGGTTCCATTGTAATGAGCCTTGCCGATATGATAGATTCCACGCTTGTCAATCGCCGCATTAACTATATAATGGAAACAAATCCGAAAGCGCTGCTGAATGTTTATGGTTCATTGATACCCGATGAGATTTATTACAGCAATCAGACACATACTTATCTTTATGGCTGTTATGGTATTGCGCTGACACTGATGATGCTGGTAACAGCGGTAACACAGGTGTTCGGTACAACGGCGCTTCCGTCTGTAACTGCCGCCTGGACAAGCGGCAACAAGCTGCAAATGAAAAAAAGTATGGAAACCGTAATGCGTGTTACTGTTTTGGTAACGATTCCTTCGGGTATCGGTATGTCGGTTCTTGCCGAGCCGCTTTTGTCGCTGATTTATAGTGGAAGCAGCGTTGCGAACGAGGTTGAGATCGGTTCAAGAGTGTTGGCGGTGATGGGTATTTCGGTCATCTTTATCGCGACCAGCACACCGCTTTGCAGTATGCTTCAGGCAGTAGGACGAATGGATGTGCCTTTGAAATTGTACGCTGTTGGAATGACAATGAAAATTATTGTTAATTATATATTGGTAGGAATTCCTGAAATCAATATTCAGGGTGCCAATGTCGGTTCTATTGTATGTTACGGCTTTGTTACAGTGACTGCGCTGTTTATTCTTTGCCGTGAAACGAAGATCGTACCGAATTTTGTTTCGATATTTGTCAAGCCGCTTTTTGCATCGATCGTCTGCGGAGTTGCCGCTTATTTTTCGGAACAGTTCTTCGATATTTTCTTCCGACAGAAAATTGCCACATTCTTGGCTGTTGCCACCGCAATCGTTGTATATATTATTGCACTGTTTCTTTTCAGGGCAATCAAGCGTGAGGACATTTTACAGATGCCGAAAGGAAATAAAATTGTAAAAATACTTGAAAAACGCAAGCTAATAGGGTAAAATACTATATTGTAAGCATATTTGCAAAGCTCTTAAGGAGAGAAAGCCGTGGATATTAAAACTAAAGAACACTATAATGTGGATGACCTTGTTGAGATCGTAAAGATTCTCCGTTCACCGAACGGCTGTCCGTGGGATAAGGTTCAGACGCACGAAACAATTCGCAAGGATTTTATCGAGGAAGTCTATGAAGCTGTCGAAGCGATAGATGACAAGGATACGGAACATCTGCGGGAGGAGCTTGGCGATGTACTGCTTCAGGTTGTTTTTCATTGTGTGATAGAAACCGAGAAAAACAGTTTTACCCTTGACGATGTTGCCGATGAGGTGTGCCGAAAGATGATTATTCGTCATCCGCACGTTTTCGGTGATGTCACCGCCGATACCACTGAACAGGTTCTCAAAAACTGGGACGCGATAAAGATGGAAACACATTCGCAGAAAAAGCCGAGCGAAGCAATGGACAGTGTTTCAAAAACACTTCCGTCGCTGATGAGAAGTGAAAAGCTTCAAAAAAAGGCGAGCCGTGCAGGACTTGACTATACCGATACCAATGCAGCACTCAACGCTGTCAGCGAGCGGTTGGAAGTGCTGAAAAAGTCTGTTGATGAAGATGACAGCGGTTCTTATGAAAAAAATATCGGTCAGCTTCTGTTTTCCGTTGTTGCGCTTTCAAGATTTTTGAAAACCGACTGCGAGCAATCGCTGTATAATGCCTGTGAACAATTCACGGAGCAGTTTAAAGAGTTGGAAAATCTCGCTGCTCAAAGAGGCATTGATATACAGAGCCTTGATGCGAAAGCATCGGGCGGACTTTGGAATGAAATTTCAAAAAAAGAAAAAAATTTGGAGGAAATTTAAAATGAACAAATCAGAGCTTATTTCCGCAGTAGCTGAGAAGGCAGAAATCACAAAAAAAGACGCTGAAAAAGCAGTGACCGCAGTGCTTGATACCATCGTTGAGCAGGTAGCAAACGGCGAAGAAATTCGTATTGTCGGTTTCGGTACATTTGAGCGTCGTGAAAGAAAAGAAAGAATCGGCTGCGATCCCCGTACAAACGAGAAAATCACCATTGCCGCTTCAAAGGTTCCGGCTTTCAAGGCAGGCAAAGCTTTCAAGGAAGCTGTTGACAAGAAATAATTGACAGAGGAAACCGACCTGTTGAAAGGTCGGTTTTTTGTCTGAAAAGGAGGATTCATAATGCGACTTGACAAATACTTAAAAGTATCCAGGATCATCAAAAGAAGAACCGTTGCCAATGAAGCCTGTGATGCAGGCAGAGTGCTTGTGAACGGAAAGCCTGCCCGTGCCTCATACGATGTAAAGGTAGGCGACATTTTAGAAATTGCGCTTGGTGCTCATCCGATCAAAGCCGAGGTGCTCAGTATCAATGAATATGCCAAAAAAGAGGAAGCAGGTTTGATGTACAAGATGATTCAGAATGGATAATTCATAATTTTCCGATTTGCTTCATAAAAATTACAACAAGAGTTTTTATGAAGGGAAAGTGAGAATATGCCTGCCGAGGAAAAAACCAATCAGCACAAAAAGCACAGTCTTATTCTTGAAAACAGAAGGGCTCTTTCTCTGTCGGGGGTTTCGGACGTTTCGGGCTTTAATGAAGAAAATGTGGTTCTTGTAACGGAGATGGGGGAACTGTCCGTCAAAGGAAGCAGGCTTCATATCAACAAGTTCAGTGTAGAAACCGGCGAACTGACGATGGACGGCACCATAGATTCGCTCACCTATTCCGAAAATAAACAGCAGGAGGGCGGTTTTTTCAGCCGCCTGTTCAGATAGGGTGATTCGGTGGAGCTGACACTGTATGAGCAGGTCAATTCATTTTGGTGGTCGTTTGTTCTCGGAGCGTTGCTGACAGCGGTATATATTGTCGTGATGGTGGTTCGTGAGCTGTCGCCGCCGAGCAAGTCTTTACTGGTGACCGGCGATATACTGTTTATGGTTTTTGCGGCATTTGTCAATTTCCTGTTTGCCGCCGCGCTGACAAACGGGATCGTCAGGTTTTATACCATCTTTGCGGAATGTATCAGTTTTGTTCTTATCTATTTTACGATCGGTCGTGTGCTGAAAAGGTCGGCTGCTGTCGTTTTCGGAATTTTATGCAGGATCTATCACTTTATCTCCGATCCTATATGCAATCTTATAAGAAAAGTCACTTGTTCCTTGAAGAAAAAATGTAAAATAATATTAAAAAAGACAAAAAAATAAAAAAGTATTCTTAATTCTCTTGCAATATACCTGTAAGATGTTGTATAATAGGCTTGTTAAATCAATAATGAAGGAACAATATTTTGAGAAGGGGATTATGTTATGCCGAAAACGATACAAAGACGTTTGAGTAAGCCGAAGCTTACCAAGAAAACCAAAAAAAGGTGTAATTGGATTCTCATATTTGCGTTAATATGTTTTTCTCTTTATATTGCCGTGACGATTGTTGATCAACAAATAAAAATCAGTAATGCAAGAACCGAGCTGAGCGAGCTTAATAACACTATTTCGATTCAGAAAATTAAAAATACGGAATTAAAAAAAGTTGCCGACGCAGTTGACAGCGATGATTTAAGTTCTTTTTCTGACTATATTGAGCGAGTTGCAAGGGAAGATTTGGATTATGTAAAAAACGGTGAAGTTGTATTTATTAACATTGCCGGTGATTGAGAGGAGAAATCGTTTTTAGTATGGGGCTTGAAGTAGGAATGATCGTAGAAGGCAAGGTTACCGGTATTACAAAGTTCGGTGCTTTTATCGACCTTGAGGGCGGTAAAACAGGAATGGTGCATATTTCCGAGGTTGCTCCGACCTATGTAAACGACATTAAGGAATTCCTGAAAGAGGGGCAGTCCGTAAAAGTAAAGATACTTGGCATAAGCGACGAGGGAAAAATCAGCCTGTCGATAAAAAAGGCGCTGCCGCAGCAGCAGAAAAAGCCTTCTTTTAATCAGAACCGCAATTCATCCCCGCGTCAGCCGTCACGTCCCGGAAGCTACGAATGGCAGCCGCAAAAACGCTCCGAACCGTCAAGCTTTGAGGATATGCTGTCAAAGTTCAAGCAGGCAAGTGACGAAAAAATGTCCGACCTGAAGCGTGGTGCGAGCGAGTCAAGGCGCAGCGGTTATTCAAGGAGAGGCAATTCTCAAAAATAATCAAGTTTTCGGAGAGCCGTTTTATCGGCTCTCTGTTTTTGATTTTACCGAAACAAAGGAAGATTTTATGATTATTAATGCAAAAATACATACAATGGATTCAAAAAATACGGTGATAGAAAAAGGTTATATACGCTACCAAAACGGGAAAATCATTGCAATGGGCGATATGGATTCCATTGAGATCATCGATTCGGAGGTGCTGAACCTCTGTGGAAAAAGCGTTTATCCGGGCTTTGTTGACGCCCATACCCATCTTGGAATGTTCGGGGATTCCATCTGTTTTGAGGGTGACGACGGCAATGAGGATTCCGATCCGATTATGCCCCAGCTTCGTGCGATCGATGCTGTTAACCCTATGGACGGATATTTTCAAGAAGCGCTTGCGGCAGGTATTACCACCGTTCTGACAGGACCTGGCAGTGCGGATCCGATTGCAGGACAAATCGCGGCTGTCAAAACCTGCGGCAGATGTATCGATAAAATGATCATTGCCGCACCTGTCGCCATCAAATTTGCACTGGGCGAAAATCCGAAATCGACTTTTCACGATAAAGATCAATCTCCCGTAACACGTATGGCTACTGCCGCCCTGATACGGGAAACGCTCACAAAGGCGCGCAGATATTATATTGACAAGAAAAATGCTTTCGAGGATAAAGAAAACGATGACAGTCCCGAATTTGACGCAAAATATGATGCACTTGTTCCGCTGTTCCAAAAAGAGATCCCGGCACATTTTCACGTTCACCGTGCCGATGATATATTTACTGCGCTGCGTATTTCCAAAGAATTTGACATAGACTGTGTTCTGGTTCACGCGACAGAGGCGCACCTGATTACCGAGGAATTATCGGAAGCAAATATAAAAGGTATTCTTTCCGGACCTTTCCTGACAGACAGAAGCAAGCCCGAACTGAAAAATATGACACCGCGCTCACCAGGAATTATTTCATCACATTCTATTCCCACAGCGATCATCACAGACCACCCCGAAACACCGATTCAATATCTGACATTATGTGCGGCGGTTGCTGTTCGTGAGGGAATGGACAGCACCAAGGCGCTTCGTGCCATCACCATAGAGCCTGCCAAAATATGCGGTATTTCCGAGCGTGTCGGTTCGATAGAAATAGGGAAGGATGCCGATTTTGTCATCTATGACGGTGACCCCCTCGACATTATGAACAAACCCGTCAGTGTATTTGTCAACGGCAGATCTGTGTTCAGTCGGGAATAATATAGGAAAAAATTTTACTTTATAATATTAATAATGACTGTCAGCGATTTTTTACCTGTTCCCCGCAGGGCAATTATGAATTATGAATTAAATTTTGTGATAATGTATAAAATTGTTTAATAAATTTTTTACATTATTTTTTCATAATTTTTGGTATTTCTATTTTATTTTTTTAGCTATTGTGTTATAATAGATTCAATCTCGGAAACGGGATTGAGTACATTTAAGGAGGCTTCACTCTTATGAAATACAACATAATAGGCAGAAAAGTCAATCTCAAAGACAACTTTAAAGAACGTGTTTACAGAAAACTCGGTAAATTTGAAAAAATTTACTCCGATGATGCGGAAGCCGTTGTAACGGTAACAGTTGAAAAGAACCGTCAGACAGTCGAGGTTATGATAAGAGATAACGGAATGATGTATCGTGCAGAAAGTACGGCACTTGAAATGAACGACGCACTGGATGCGGTTGTTGATATACTTGGAGGACAGATCAGAAAGAACAAGACAAAGCTGAGCAAGAAAATTAAGCCGGAATCGTTTGACAAGTACTTTGCCGATGAGCCGACAGGCTATGATGAGATCGCGATGGACGACGATGATTATTCCGTTGTTCGTACAAAGACTTTCTCGGTAAAACCGCTGAACGTAGAAGAAGCGATTCTTCAGATGAATATGATAGGTCACCAGTTCTTTATGTTCCGCAACAGCAGTACTAACGAAATCAATGTTGTTTATAAGCGCAAAAACGGAACTTACGGACTTCTTGAACCTGCTGAATAAATCGCTGTTCAAAAATTTTTCAAATCATCAACAAAAAAATCGGTGCAGTTTTCCTGCACCGATTTTTATTTATTCTTCTGTTTTCTGCGGAGTTTCATCAGGTTCAACCTCGATTTTTTCTCCGGTTAAAAACTCTATCGAGCGTTCAATGCTGTCCTTTGAATTTCCCCAGTCCGAATCGGCATTCCTGTAGTCAAACATTCGGCAGAAATGCGAAATATCTGCGCGAAGCGTTTCCAGATAGCCGCCTGTGAGTTTAGAAGTTGCCACATAAAAATCATTCAGACTTTTTCCGAGTCCCTTTCGGTCAACATTCATCAAAAGCGAAAAATGTTCAAGGCAAATATACGGTTGTTCAGCATACAACTGCCTGAATTCCGGCTCACTGATCCACATAGCGTGAACGATTCGTACCATATTTTCCATATTGTCCTTAATGTCACGGCAAATAAAGCAATCGTGTGTCAGATCTTCGATAGCCGCCAGTTTTTTCTTGTCGGGTTTGCCGTTGGGATTGGTAGGGATCAGCTCCTCGGAAATTTTCTGTAAATGACTGTCAAGTATCAAGGCATTGGAAAGGCGCTTTCCAAGCTTGACCATCATAGAAAAATGCCGGTAGCAAAAGCCCTGTTCGTTGGTTTTGATCCTGACATTCGGTTCCATCATTGCTGAACCCGTGATATATTCTGCCTTTCGGTGTTCAAGCATATCTCTCATACGGCACATAGGGCAACCATCTTTCGGCATAAAAACATCATTGATCGGAATACTGCAAATATTTTCCTGCAAAAAATCACCCCGAAAAAATTATTGTTTGGTCATATCGTTTTTGATGTGTTCGCATAAAGCT
>CADCRH010000020.1 GCA_902803805.1 uncultured Ruminococcus sp. | reverse complement strand
TTAGAAACAGGATAAACAGCATAATGACGGAAAATTATTCAATACTTGCAATATTGATTTTTTAAAACATTAAAAAAATGGTATTTTTGCAGGAATGACGAAATAAATATTCATTTATTTGAATACTTATTCATTTCCAGCGGAAAGAAATGTTAATGTTTGTGGAAAAAATATCAAACTTTGATAAAAATATATCATTATAATTAACTAAAAAAATAGTGATAACTGTTAAAAATTAGACAATTTGTCTATTTCACTAAAAAATTATACAAAAATTCCAACAAAATTAACCTATACTTTATGTAAAAATAGTTGTATAATATACCCAAGTTAAAAGTTTTGCTAACAACAATAAACTTTATGATAAAATCGAAAGGGGATTTTAATATGGATGTTATTACAAAAAGAGCAGAAAAGGTGATCTATCGTGACGGTGATAATGCAGTAAAGGTTTTCTCCGAAAAATATCCGAAGTCCGATATTCTGAACGAGGCGTTGAACCAGTCAAGAGTAGAGGAAACGGGACTGCCGATTCCGGATTTGAAATCCGTTTCCGTTATTGACGGTAAATGGGCTATCACAATGGAATACGTTGAAGGAAAGACGCTTGCGCAGATTATGGAAGAAGATCCCGATAATCTCGCAAAATATATGGATGATTTTGTTGCACTTCAGCTGAAGGTTCAGGAATACAAAGTACCCCTTCTTAACAAGCTGAAGGATAAAATGAACCGTAAGATTTCCAGTCTTAGCGGAAAAATCGATGCAACTATCCGCTATGAGCTTCATACGCGCCTTGACGGTATGCCGAAGCACGATAAGCTTTGTCACGGTGATTTCAACCCCAGCAATATCATTATCGACAATGACGGCAATCCGCATATTATCGACTGGTCGCACGCAACACAGGGAAATGCTGCCGCCGATGCAGCAAGAACCTATCTTGTATTTGCGCTGAAAGACAAAGAGCTTGCCGACCTTTATCTTGATGTATTCTGTAAAAAGAGCGATACCGCAAAGCAGTATGTTCAGCAGTGGCTTCCGATTGTAGCCGCATCGCAGCTTGTCAAGAGAATCCCTGGTGAAGAAGATTTCCTCAAGAGCTGGGTTGACGTTGTTGACTGGCAGTAAAGTTGATAAAATTCATAATTCATAATTGACCCTACGGGGGAGCAGGAAGATTGTTTGATGACAGAAAATGATGTTATTTATTATGCTTTATTCTTTCATTATTATATCGACCCTCCAAAATATTTAGGTCAACACCTAAAAAAACAAGCCGCAGATGTTCGTCTGCGGCTTGTTTTTGATATACTAAAGTAAGAAAAATCAATCATCCTGTTTCAACTGCCTACGGCTGCAAAAATTCTTACGGTTTCCCGCAGGGCAATTATGAATTATGCATTATGAATTAATAACAAAGTACTTCGTGGCCGTCCTCGGTGACAAGAACCATAATTTCCCATTGAGCGGAGGGCTTTTTGTCGGCGGTGTAGATCGTCCAGTTGTCCTCTTTGTCAACAAATACTCTGTCTGTACCCATATTGACCATCGGTTCAATGGTGAATATCATTCCGGGAACGAGAAGCATTTCTTCTCCTGCTTTTGACACATAGCTTACCCAAGGGTCTTCGTGAAATTCCAGTCCTACGCCGTGACCGCCGATTTCGCGAACAACTTTATAGCCATTTTTTTCTGCGTGCTCGTGGACTGCCTGTCCCATATCACCGAGAAATGTCCACGGTTTGACTTGTTCCAGTCCTTTTTCCACACATTCTTTGGTAACATCAACAAGACGCTTTTTTTCTTCGCTGACATTACCTATGCAGAACATTCTTGACGAATCAGAAAAATAGCCGTGATAAATGGTTGAAACATCAACGTTGATAATATCGCCGTCTTTCAATACAACATTATCGGACGGAATACCGTGACAAACAATCTCGTTGATAGAGGTGCAAACGCTTTTCGGAAAGCCCTCATAATTCAGGGGAGCAGGAATTCCTCCCAACTCGGTTGTTTTTTCATAAACCAGTTTGTCGATTTCTTCGGTTGTCATTCCCTCGTGTATGTTTTCGGCAACATAGTCAAGAACAGCAATATTGATTTTGCAGCTCTCACGGATTTTTTCGATTTGTTCGGGCGTTTTGATAATGCTGTGGTCGGGAACGATATGTCCCTGATTGGCATAGTGTGATATTTGTTCGTCAAATTGTTCGTGGCATTTTTTGTATTTTTTGCCGCTGCCACACCAGCAAGGGTCGTTTCTTCCTATTTTATTGCTCATATCTTTGTATCCTTTTCTAAAATAAAATTAAGATTCATTCTTATTATATATCTATCAGGTTCAAATGTAAATAAAAAATTTATATCAAAAGGAAAATTACGGCATATTATGTTAATGTAACGCATCATTGATGTATTTACACGAAAAATAAAGACTTAAAATTTTATATGGAGTTGAATGATTATGCTGTGTAATTACGACAGTGCCTGCGGCGAGAGAAATGAGATGAACAACCGTAAACGCTGCAATAATTGTATGACAGGCATAATGGTACTTGTCGGCATCATTGCAGGAATTATATTTGCTTCCATTACGGTTCTGCTGTTTATTTTCGGTCAGTTGTTATTGGTTTATGTCGGCGCACTGGCGGCATTTATTATCGGAGCGGTGACATTGTTTATCGTTTTGATAGCGGCATTGCAGTCCGAGAACCGACCGAAGTTAGCTTCGTGTATCAGGTGTCATCTGGGTGGTTTGTTCTTTGGAATACTGGGAACACTTTTCTCCGGCTTCCTTGCAATTTCGGCAATACTCATTTCCTTGTCGATCCTTGCGGTTGTCTTTGTTGGCTTTACTGCATTTTTCTTTGCATTTTTGCTTGTAAGCATTTTATTCCTTGTGATATGTGCCGTTGACAAATAATTTTATAAAAACGCCGCTGAGTTTTAATATCTCAGCGGCGTTTTTTACATCACTTCTTTATTATGTTCATATAAAACAACTTGAAAGATCATAAATTTTTGTATTTCTCTTCAAAATCAAGCAAAACCTCTTTCATTCTGTCGAGATTTTCTTGACGATACTGAGGAATATCTATTTCGCAATAGCTCGCTATCATTGTTTCATTATTTGAACTTTCTAAGCATATTTGAAACTGGTCAATAGGAACTTTTAGTACAAGAACATTGCCACTTTCATTGAAAGTCGCATAATAGCTGATCATATAACAATCATATACGTCAATTGCCTGAAGAGCACACTCATCTTCTTCAAATGTAACATCCAAAGTGTCCTCTAAATATTTCACAATGTTATCAACTACCTCTTTGAATTCGTCGCAGTAATCTTCCTCTTCATCTATTTCACAACAGACAAACATATTTTCATCAATCATATTTCAATCTCCATTTCGACTTATCAAATTCTGATTTATCGTACTATTGACAATTAGATGATATCACACACAACTACAAAAAGTCAAGTTTCAGATAGAAAGTTAAGACAAAGAGTTGCTTTGAGTATGCCTTTGCATACCTCAAAAACAGCAAGAAGTATGATCTATCTGTCAGATATATTTTTATTGACAAAAAGTTATCGACAAAAATTCAATAATGGTTTATAATAAAATGGAATATCAATTAAAAACAGATTGGAAAGATAACAATATGAGAATCAGACATAAACCTTGGGCAAGACCCGAACTGGAAGCAAGTCAATTTTTTGTGCAGGATCCGGACGCTTTCAAAGGCAAATGGAGAGAACAATTTGCAAAGGAACAGCCGCTTTATATAGAACTGGGCTGCGGTAAAGGCGGCTTTATTTCGCAGGCGGCATATTTGAATCCGAATGTCAATTTTCTTGCGATCGACATCAAATTTGAAATGCTCGGTCTTGCAAGAAGAAATGTGTCAAAGGTCTTTGAGGAGCATAATGCCGAACCGAAAAATGTTCTTTTGACGGCTCATAATATTGAGCGTATCGACTTAATGCTTGATGAAAATGACAAAACCGAAAGGATCTATATCAATTTCTGTAATCCGTGGCCTCGTCCGAAGCATAAAAAACGCAGGCTGACCCATACGCGCCAGTTGACCAACTACAGAAAATTTCTTGTTGACGGCGGTGAGATACACTTTAAAACGGACGATGACGAACTTTTCGCAGAAAGTCTTGTTTATTTCAAAGAATGTGGTTTTGAGATCAAGTATATCACATATGACCTTCACAATTCGGGTTATGAGCCGAATATCGTGACCGAACACGAAAAAATGTTTTCCGACGAAGGAATCAAAATCAAATTCTTAATTGCCCAAAAGACAGTTCTTCCGCAAAAACCGGAACAGGACCCGCAGGGATAATTATGAATTATGCATTATGAATTATAACGGGTTGGTGATAGGATGAAAAAGTACAGGGGAAAACGATTGGCAGTGGTGCTGGCGACTTTTGCGGTGCTGGCAAGCGGCTGTGCCGATACGGGGTTCGGTGATGATACGCTGCTTCGTCCTCCGAGAGCAACGGGTGACGAGGCAAAAATTCAGGATATTATCAGTGAGCAGGCAGGCGGAGATTATACACTGAAATATCCTCAAAACGGCGATAACCGTTCTGCGGTAATAATGCGTAAGTTTGATGATGAAAAATATGCCGTTGCCCTTTATGCGACCGAGAATGATTCAAAATTGAATGTTTCCATTATCGCCTATGAAGAAGATGACTGGAAGTGTATCGGTACGTTCAATAATTCGGGAACAGGAGTTGACCGTGTTATCTTCGACGATATAGACAGCAACGGTGACGATGAAATTATTATCGGCTGGAGTACCTATGACCAGAATAAAAAAACATTGAGTGCTTACTCTTTTGAAAATGAAACGGTGCGTGAAATGACGATTGACGAAACCTACAGCAGTATTGCCGTTTCGGATATTACGGGAGATAATGTTGACGATATGATCCTTTTATCGTTAAGTACGTCAAAAACTGCTTCGCAGGCGAAAATCCTTCAATATTCCGAGCAGGAAAAACGCCCGATCAGCAAATTGAACACCCTTACACTGGATTCGGACGTGACGGAGTTTTCAAACGTGATGGTAGGTAAAATTGACAAGAACACAAAAGGAATTGTGATTGACGGCAAAAAAAGCGGCGATATTCTTACCACACAAATTATCTATTTTGACAAAAAACAGAATATTCTTGTCAATCCGCTGGTGGAGGCACTGGACGAGAACAACACCACCAATGTTACCAACCGAAAGGATTCAATGACTTCCCGTGACGTTGATGGTGATGGTATCATAGAGGTTCCCGTCGTGACGCAGATGTCAGCGTCAACCGACAAAGACGCTTCCAGTATATGCAGTCTTACTTCTTGGAAACAGATCTCGACAGCCGATAACAGTCTTAAAACCAAAATGAGTGCGGTGATCAATTATAATGACGGCTATTATTTTGTAATGCCCGACAAGTGGAAAAACGGTGCCGTTACAGCGCTTTCGGACGCCGATACAAGACAGCTTACGTTTTATGTATGGAACAGCAGTACGGGGTCACTCGGCGACAAGTTGCTGATTCTTTACAGATATACCAAATATGAATGGAGTGATATAGACAAACGCGCCTTGTTTAAGCTGGACGATGTGAAAGACAAATCGACGAATGCGGTTTTTGCGGCACAGATCTTTAATACCAATGCGCAGGATAAACTGAATATTACCGAGCAGGAAGTAAAGAACAGCACGAAGTCTATAGGCTAAAAGGAGGATTTGGAATGAGTTGGGATGTAGTTTTCACCAGAACAAAAACGAATTCCGAAAGATTAGATGAAATTGAAGAAGAAAATATCATTCCGTTTTCAAGACAAGCGCTGGTTGACGAGGCGGAAAAAGCAGCAGCGTTAACGAATGCCGAATGTTTGTACAGTGATTTATCCTTTGTGAATATGGAGGGCAGCGGTTGGAGCATAGAGTTTTATATCGGTGATGCAGAGCCTGTACAAAGCGTAATGTTGGCTGTTCGGGGCGAAAAGGAACCGACAGAGGTGTTTCGGCATTTTGCCCAAGCTTTCAATGCAAGGATCGTTGACTGCGGAACGGGTGATTTTATGGATTTTTCAAAACCGAGCGGTTTTGAAGATTGGAAAGCTTACAGAAATCAAATGATCAACGGAGAATAAAATAAGGAGGGACCCCCATTGAAAAATATACTTGTAGCGGAGGACGAAACCGCAATAAGAGAATTTATTGTCATCAACTTGGAACGCGGCGGCTACCACGTTACGGAAGCGGAGAACGGTGCTGTTGCCGTTCAGAAATACGAGGAAGCGAACGGCGATTTTGATATTGCCATTCTGGATATAATGATGCCAGAAATGGACGGACTTCAGGTATGCAAGGAGCTGCGTAAAAGAAACGGCAATCTTGGAATCATAATGCTTTCGGCGCGTACACAGGAAATGGACAAGGTATCGGGACTGATGCTCGGTGCGGACGACTATATCACAAAGCCGTTCAGTCCTACGGAGCTTGTCGCAAGAGTTGACGCACTGTACAGAAGAATTGCGATCGCGGAAATGAGAAGCGAAAACAATTTTAAGGAAGAAATGAAATCGGGCGATTTTGTTTTGAATCTTAAAAATCATTCACTTCTCAAAAAAGGAAAGCTGATCGACCTTACACAGGTCGAATTTCAGATTATGGAATATTTCTTCTCTAATCCCGGTGTTTCGCTTGACAGAAGTGCGATACTGAAATATGTATGGGGTGAAGCATATGTAGGCGAGGAAAAAATTGTTGATGTTAATATTCGCCGCCTTCGTATGAAGATCGAGGACACACCATCCGCTCCCAAATGCATTGTAACCGTATGGGGACTCGGCTATAAATGGGAGGGAGGAAACTCCAAATGATGTTGAAAAAATTAGGTTTGGGGGTCAGGATTTGAGAGGTATTACCAAACGATGGGTCTTTAATACGTTCGGCGTGATTTTAATTATCCTTTTTGTTCTTGTCATTGCCTTTGCGATCATTGTGCAAGGTTTTTATTACAACGGAATCTTTCAGGTTCTTTACGGACGCTCAACGGAGCTGGTCAATATTTTCAGCGATACTGCGGATTTTAAGGAAACCGCCCGTGACTACATAGAAAACTTTCCCGACAAAGAATTGATGGAACTGATGGCGATTGATGACAAAGGAAATGTTTTTATCACAACAACAGGATTTACACCCGACAACGATCAGAAAATGCCCGACTATGAATCGGCGCTGAAATCCGACGATTACTATGCCGACTGGCACGGAAGTCTGAGTTCGGGTGAAAACGTGATGGCGCTGACGAATGTGATCGTTGACAATAACGGAAACAATGTCGGTGCGATACGATATGTCGTATCACTTGAACAAGCCGACAGAAAGATATTTATTGCCATATCGGCGGTTTGTCTGATAGGTCTTGTTATTCTGTTTTTCATTTTTGTTTCAAGCACCTATTTTTTGCGGTCAATCGTCCGTCCCGTTCGGGAGATCAGCTCCACCGCAAAGAAAATTGCTCAGGGCGATTTTGACGCGCGAATCAACAAATTCTACGATGACGAGATTGGTGATCTGTGCGACACCATCAACTATATGGCAGGGGAACTGGGAGCTGCCGATAAGATGAAAAACGACTTTATTTCTTCCGTTTCTCACGAACTCCGTACCCCTCTGACGGCAATTAAGGGTTGGGCAGAAACCGTACAGCTTGACGGCTGCCGTGATACAAAAACCGTTGAAAAGGGCATAGGAATTATCATCAAAGAAGCGGAACGCCTGAACGGAATCGTGGAAGAAGTACTTGACTTTTCGAGAATTCAGCAGGACAGAATGGTTCTGATTATGGATAATCTCGATATTCTGGCGGAGCTTGACGAATCTATCTATATGCAGCGTGAGCGCGCAACGAAAGAAAACAAACATATTGTTTATGACGAGCCGGAAATTCTTCCGCCCGTACTCGGCGACCGCAACAGGCTGCGTCAGGTATTTATCAACATTATTGACAATGCGCTGAAATATTCCGATGCAGGCGGTGTTGTCAATATCAGCGTTGAACAGGTGGATAAAAGTATTGTGATAACAATTGCTGACAACGGCTGCGGCATTTCCGAAAAAGATCTGCCAAAGGTAAAACAGAAATTCTATAAGGCAAATCAAACCGTAAGAGGTTCGGGTATCGGATTGGCAGTAGCCGACGAGATCGTAAGACTTCACAAAGGTACACTTGACATCAACAGTGCGGAGGGCGTCGGCACTACGGTAACGATAACGATACCGATATTGGAACCCGAAGCCGAGGAACCGGAAGAATCCGACGAAACAAAAGAGTAAGTAATCAAATCGCAAATAAATAATTTTGATGAAAGGACAGATCATTATGAAAAAAATGTTGAAAATGCTGATTTGTGCAATGCTTACCGCAACAATGTCCGTAGGCATACTGGCAGGCTGCAAAACTGGCAGCGGCGGCAGTACCGGCGATCAAGGAACGGTGCAAAGCGGAAATTCCAATGTTCCGACAGTTTCCGAAAGTACTTCCGATACCTTTTCTTCCGAGAACGATATGGTATTGAAAGCGGATGGCAAGGAATATTTCGGAGATGTCACAATGAATTCGGACGGAACGTTGACGCGCACAAGCTTTAAAGCCGTCAACAGTACAGACGAGCTGGAGATCGGCACAGACGGCACAGGTTATTACAATTATGTCGGAACAGAGGGCGCCGTTGAGGACGGCAAAGTATATTATTGCAGATATAAAGATCTGTATGACGGCATTTGCGTGTTTGATTTTTCAAACAGCACTGAAATTACCAGAACGATTCTGATGAACAGAGAAGAGATTCGCAGCAGTTTACCTGGAGAAGCATATTCGGACGCAATGGATGTGATTTTGGAATCTGCCGAGCATTTGCAGGTTGACGGAGATTATGTTTATTTTAATTATGTTCCGAGTGCGGAATATTGTTTCGATAAAAATTTCAAGCAATATAATTACAGACTGGGACGCTTTAAAAAGGACGGCTCATCCGTTGAACTGTTGGGCAATGAGGTTTGTTACGACTATGTAATAAAGAATGGTTGGATCTACTATTTTGATAACGGTCTGGATTTTAGCACAGAAAAAGACTATCAATCTGACCAAAGCAGAATCGGTATCTACAAAATGAAAATTGACGGTTCGGAAAAACAAAAACTGCTGGACGGTTTTCAGTACTATGAAAATCCTTTAGACAAGATGGTTGCCGATATGAAAATATACGGCGATTACCTTTATTTTGAAGATCTGACAGAAAAGGGCGGCAGCAAGGTTTACAGAATGAAGACCGATGGTTCGGATGTCACAATGATGACGAAAAGCGGTGTTTATAATTACGTTGTTTCGGGCGATAACCTTTATTTTTCCAAGGGCGAAAGAAAATGGTCGGCAACGACATTGGATTTTGCACTTTACACCGTTCCGTTGAGCGGCGGTGAGGAGGAAGAAGTATTCAAAGCGATAGAAGTCAATACGGTTGATTTTGGTGTTGACGGCGATTATATTTATCTGTATGGCGAACCGTATCAGGTAAAGAAAATAGGCGAAAAGGTGAACGAAACAAGCGGCAATACTGATTCTTCCGAATCGGAGGAACCTGAAGAAAGCAATGAATACGGCAGTTTTGACGGACTTTGCGGCAGAAGATACAGCTTGAAAGAAAACAAAATGGAAAATCTGAACGGTATTTGTCGATACCAATATGAAGAAAATGAAGAATGGGATACGGAAGTCATTGTGCCCGATTCCTATTCAGAAGAATATGATTGGGAAGATGCACAGATGGACGATAAAGGATATTATCAATTAGTATTGAACTGATTATACGACGAAAGGAATAAACTGTATGAAAAGAGAAAAGACAAAGTTGGTGACATCGATCGGCGGTCAGGCACTGATGGAGGGCATTATGATGCGTGGTCCGAAAAAAACGACGGTTGCTGTCAGAAAAGCCGACGGCACGATCGAGCTTGAAGAGGTCAAGCCGCTTGACTGGGTAAAAAAGTATAAGATTCTTCGTATCCCGATCATCAGAGGTATTGCCAATCTGATAGATTCTTTGGTGACGGGCAATAAGGCGTTAATGCTTTCCGCCGACAAGGCGCTGGAAGGTGAAGAAGTTCCCGAAGAGGAACTTTCAAAATTTGACAAGTGGCTTGATGAGCATTTCGGTGATAAGATCGTCAATGTCATAATGGTGGTTTCTATGGTGATCGCCATTGCATTTTGTGTGGGTGTGTTTTTCTTTGTCCCTACGTTTTTGTTCAATCTGCTTTCCTCTGTGCTGCCCTTTTTAAACGACCAGATAATCTGGCGTTCCGCTTTTGAGGGAATCATTAGAATTATCCTTTTTCTGATTTATATGTCGCTTTGTACACTCAACAAAGACGTAAAGCGTGTATTTCAGTACCACGGTGCCGAGCATAAAACGATTTTCTGTTATGAGTACGGTCTTGATCTGACGGTTGAAAACGTCAGAAAGCAAATTCGTTTTCACCCTCGCTGCGGAACCAGCTTTATTGTGCTGATGTTGCTTGTCGGAATTCTCATCGGTCTTTTTATTCCGTTTACCGATGTTTGGCTTCGTTCAAGCGTGAAAATCTTACTGCTTCCTCTGACCGTTGGTATCGGCTATGAGTTAATCAAAATCTGTGGCAGGCACGACAATGTGATTACCAGAATTATTGCCGCTCCCGGTGTGTGGATGCAGCACATCACCACTAAAGAACCTGCCGATGATATGATCGAGGTGGCGATTCAGGCAATGAAAGACGTGATTCCCGAAAACGGCGAGGATGTCATAAGATGACCTATCAGAAGCTTTTCTCATATGCTAAAAATACCTTGCAAGAATCGGGAACAGAAAGTGCTTCCTATGATACAATGTGTCTGATGGAACATTTCTTTTCGGTCGGCAGAACAGATCTGATGATAAAAGCCAATGAATCCCCCGACACCAGCTCCGAGGAAAAATTTCTTACGGCTGTCAAAAAACGTTCAAACGGTTATCCCTTACAGTACCTATTGGGGATGTGGACATTTATGGACAGAGAATTTTTTGTCGGTGAGGGAGTCCTGATTCCCCGTGACGATACAGAAGTATGTGTCAGGGAATGTATTGATTGTTTAAAAACTGTCAGAGCTCCGAAAATTATTGACCTTTGCTCAGGCAGCGGCATTATTGCCGTAACGCTTGCAGGGCTGTTTCCGACAGCGGAAGTTTATGCACTGGAGCTTTCCGAAACGGCTTTTTCGTATCTTGAAAAAAACATCGCTCATAACCGTGTGGAAAACATCCAAACGGTGAATGACGATATTTTTACAGCGTACAGCCGTTTTGAGGATGAATATTTCGACCTGATCGTGTCCAATCCGCCTTATATCGAAACCGACGTCATTTCCATACTGCAAAAAGAGGTGCAATTTGAGCCGACATTGGCACTTGACGGAGGTTCGGACGGTTTGATGTTTTACCGTGCTATTGCCGGACACTGGCTGAAAAAACTGAGGCAAAGAGGAAAAATTTCTCTTGAAATCGGTGAAGAACAGGGTGAATCTGTCGCAAAACTGCTAAAACAGGGTAATATATCGGACATTAAAATTTTAAAAGATATTCAAGAGTTTGACAGGGTTGTTTTTGGTACTAAAAATTAGAATAAATGTTCGCAAATCTGTTGTTGTTTGTTGCAATTGAGAATGAAAAAATGTATAATCATAATACAATAAAAATTGATGAAACCGAAAGGATTGAAATGAAATGGCAGTAGATAAGCAGAAAGCTCTTGAAACAGCGTTAAGTCAGATTGAAAAAAAATTTGGTAAAGGTGCAGTAATGCGTCTGGGACAGAATGCGGCAATGAATGTTGACGCGATTCCGACAGGTTCACTTTCACTGGATATGGCACTCGGAATAGGCGGCTTGCCGAAGGGAAGAATTACCGAGATATACGGTCCCGAATCATCGGGTAAAACAACACTGGCGCTGCATTGTATCGCGGAGGGACAGAAAAACGGCGGTATCGCGGCGTTCATTGACGTTGAACACGCACTTGACCCCGTTTATGCCAAAGCATTGGGTGTTGATATCGATTCGCTGCTCGTTTCACAGCCCGATACAGGTGAGGACGCACTCGAAATTGCGGAAGCACTGGTGCGTTCGGGTGCGATAGATGTCATTGTTGTTGACTCGGTTGCGGCTTTGGCGCCGAAAGCGGAAATTGAGGGCGAAATGGGTGCATCGCACGTAGGATTGCAGGCACGTCTGATGTCACAGGCACTTCGTAAGCTGGCAGGCTCCATTTCAAAGCTTAACTGTGTAGCGATTTTCATTAATCAGCTCCGTGAAAAAGTTGGTGTGATGTTCGGTAATCCCGAAGTGACGCCGGGCGGCCGTGCCTTGAAATTCTATTCGTCAGTCAGAATTGAGATCCGCAAAATTGAAGTGATCAAGGTCGGCACTGAAGTGATAGGTTCCAGAACACGTGCCAAGGTTGTCAAAAATAAAATTGCACCTCCGTTCCGTGAAGCCGAATTTGACATTATGTACGGTCAGGGAATTTCACGTATCGGAGAATTACTTGACCTTGCCGTACAAATTGATATAATAAAAAAGAGCGGTGCGTGGTTCTCTTATAACGGAAACCGTATTGCACAGGGACGTGACAATGCAAAGATCTTCCTCCAAAATAATCCCGACGTTGCCAAAGAGGTAGAAGCCGAGATAATGGAAAATAAAGAAAAGCTGACATTTGTAAGAGCGTCAAAGGGCAAAAAGACAAAGACGGCGGCTGTCAAGATCGATGAGGAAACCGATGAGGAAACCGCGGCATCCGAAACACAGGAGAAGCCCACAGCGACACCCATTGAAGAAGTGCCTGCCGAAAATGCGGAACCTGTTGCAGAACCGCGCACGTCCGATGCGGATATTGACATTATGGTAGAATAATGATGTTGATCACCGCCGCAGAGCCTCGCCGCAAAAATATGACCGCATTGTATCTTGACGGTGAATATGCCGTCAGCGTGGATACAATGTGTTGGATGGCAAGCGGCAAGAAAACAGGCTCGGAAATCACGGATGATGAGCTGTATGAGCTGATCGAAAAATCCAACATCAGCAGGGCAAAGGAAAAAGCGCTGAATCTGATAGAATACAGGGCAAGGACACGCAAGGAGATAGAAGATAAGTTAGTGCCGCTTTTCGGTGAAAAAGCGGCAGACCTTGCGATCAAGCGTTTGGAACAGCTCGGACTGATCGATGACGAAGCTTTTGCAAGGGAATATGCGGAAGTACTGATAAACCGAAAGCATTTTTCACGGCAAAGAGCGTTGTTTGAGATGATGAAGAAAGGGATTGACAGGGACACTGCGGAAGAAATGCTGGATGAGCTGGAACCTGACCCTGTGGAACAAATCAAAATATTACTTGAAACAAAATATGCACGGCGGTTGGATGATGAAAAGAGCCGTGCAAGAACGGTGAATTCTCTCAAAGCAATGGGGTACCGATGGTCGGATATTCACGAAGCAATGAGCGAATTGATCAATGATGATTAACCGAAAGGAATGAATGGGCAAATGCCGATAAGAATAGGAATGGTAAGTCTTGGCTGTGCCAAAAACCGTGTAGATGCCGAAATGATGCTTTTTACACTTCGGGAAGCAGGCTTTGAGCTGGTTGCCGATCCTGCGATGAGTGATGTTGCAATCATCAACACCTGCGGCTTTATTGAGGACGCAAAGCAGGAAAGCATTGATGAAATACTGGAGCTTGTCAACCTCAAAAAGGAGCATAAGATCAAGGCGATTATCGTAACAGGCTGTCTTGCTGAGCGGTATCAGAATGAAGTAATGAAGGAACTGTATGAGGTTGACGCCGTGATCGGCATCGGTGCCAACGGCAATATCGCAGAGGTGGTCAATAAGGTTCTGGAGGGAAAGAAACAGGAGTCATTTCCCGAAAAAACAGACTTGGCGCTTTGCGGCGGCAGAGTGCGCACAACACCTTTTTATTATGCCTATCTGAAAATTGCCGAGGGCTGTGACAACTGCTGTACCTACTGTGCGATTCCTATGATCAGAGGCAGATTCAGAAGCCGTCCGATGGAAGATATTCTGCGTGAAGCGAAAGAATTATCCGAAAAGGGTGTCAAAGAGCTGATCGTCATTGCGCAGGATACAAGCCGTTACGGTGAAGACCTGACAGGAAGACCGCAGCTTGCTCAACTGCTGACGGAAATGTGTAAAATCGAATCTGTTCGGCATATCAGAGTGCTTTATTGTTATCCCGACCGCATTACGGACGAGCTGATCGATGTATTTGCAAAAGAAGATAAAATTCTGAAATATATTGATATTCCTTTACAACATTGCAGCGGAAGAATTCTGAAACTGATGAACCGCCACGGCGACAGAAAATCATTGACCGAGTTGATCAACCGGCTTCGTGAAAAAGTTCCCGGAATCGTTATCCGTACCACCTTTATGACAGGTTTTCCGACGGAAACAGAGGAGGATTTCACGGAGCTTTCCGAGTTTGTTAGCGAAATGCAGTTTGAGCGGATGGGCTGCTTTGCGTATTCGCCCGAAGAAAACACGGTTGCGGAGGGCTTTGACGACCAGATAGACGAGGATACCAAAAAACGCCGTCAGGAAATCATTATGGAGCAGCAGCAAAGAATTATGGCGGAAAACGCCATAATGAAGATCGGCAAAAGAATCAATGTTTTGTGTGAAGGCTTTGACAGACTTGCGGAATGTTTTTATGGACGTTCTGCGGCAGACGCTCCCGAGGTTGACGGAAAGGTATTTTTTGTTCCCGAAGGTAAAAAACCGAAAATCGGTGATATTGTAAAGGTTGAAATTACAGACACGATCGACTGTGACCTTATGGGCTTTTACAGAGAATCAACCACGTAAAGAGAAAGGACAGTCGAGATGAACATGCCAAACAAGCTGACGGTACTGCGATTGATATTGGTGCCGTTTTATGTATTCTTTTTGTTAATGCCGTCCATACCGCACCATTATATTATTGCCATACTTCTGTTCGGTGCGGCGGCATATACCGACCACCTTGATGGAAAACTGGCACGGAAATACAATATGATCACGGACTTCGGAAAATTTGCCGACCCCCTTGCTGACAAAATAATGATACTGGCGGCACTTGCCTGTTTTATACAGGTAGGCTTGACGAATGCGATCGTATTGATTATTATTATCTCCCGTGAATTTATTGTCACATCAATACGTCTGGTAGCGTCAAGTCAGGGAAAAGTGGTGGCGGCGAACAACTGGGGCAAGGCGAAAACGATCAGTCAGATCGCTGCCGTACTTGTTGTAATGCTCCTGCAATATATTTTGGAACTTCACTCTTTAAAATGTATCACACTTGGTAATGTTGCCGCCTGCACCTATTGGTTCGATATCGCAGGTGACATTTTGCTGTGGATCTCGGTTATTTTGACGCTCCTTTCGGGAACGATCTATGTTATTCAGAATTTCGACTTTATCAAATCGGCAAAATAAGTCAGTTAAGTATTTCTCGGCTCAGTGTTTGATATGCTGAGCCGGGAATTTCTTTAGACAGATGAAAAATATTTACAGAAAAATTTTTGTCTGACGGTGGCATTTTGAGAAATTATAGTGTATAATGTTACTATATGATAAAAGCAATGACAAAGAGAAGTAACGAGTGACTTCTTCATTCAGAGAGATGTCCGTTTGCTGTGAGGACGTTATGGGGAAATTTGTGAAATGCACTTTAGCAGCTTGTTTGATGAAATAACAGTAGTCAGGCACGGCAGCCGCCGTTATCGGCTTTGAGGACGGTATGTTTGTGCCGTTGAAATTGGGTGGAACCGCATTTATTAAGATTATCAATGCCCCATTATGTGCATACATTTGGAAAAATTTGCGTGTGTACATAATGGGGTATTCTGACTATTTTCGGGAGCGTTGATTTTTTTGTTTGATAAATTGAAAGAGGAAATTGACAGCATAATGGAGCGTGACCCCGCCGCAAGAAGCCGTCTGGAGGTTTATTTTCTGTATTCGGGGTTCAAGGCTGTCCGTTCCTATCGCAAAGCAAATTGGTTTTACCGCCATAATATGAAATTTATCGCACGATATATTTCACAAAGAGCAAGACATAAAACGGGGATCGAAATTCATCCCGGCGCCACGATTGGAAAAGGTCTTTTTATCGACCACGGTATGGGCGTTGTCATTGGTGAAACAACCGAGATCGGTGACAATTGTACGATTTATCAGAATGTCACCCTCGGCGGCACAGGTAAGGAACAGGGGAAACGTCATCCGACGCTCGGCAACAATGTCCTTGTCGGTTCTGGTGCCAAAGTGCTTGGTCCCTTTAAAGTCGGGGATAATGCCCGAATCGCCGCAGGAGCAGTAGTGCTGACCGAAGTGCCGCCGAATTCCACGGCGGTAGGTGTTCCTGCAAAAGTAGTGCGCGTGAACGGTGAAAAGGTCGGCTGTCTTGACCAGATACATTTTACCGACCCTGTTGCACAAAAAATATGTATGCTTGAAAAGAAGGTCGCTGACCTTACCAACGCATTAAACGGTATTACCGATAAAAAATAAAAATAAAGAGGGGATTTCAGTACAATGAAAATCTACAACACAATGACAAGACAAAAAGAAGAATTGAAAACCATCACCGACGGCGAATTGAAAATTTATGCCTGTGGTCCTACTGTGTATAATTACATTCATATAGGAAATGCACGGCCGATATGTGTTTTTGATACGTTCCGCCGCTATATGGAGTACAAGGGATATAAAGTTACCTTTGTGCAGAACTTTACGGATATTGACGATAAAATCATCAAGAAAGCCAATGAGGAGGATTCGGACTATATTACCGTTTCGGAAAAATATATTGCCGAATATCAAACCGACGCAAAAGGTCTAAATGTCCGTGAAGCAACCGTTCATCCTCGTGCAACTGAGAATATCGAGCAGATCATCGAAATGGTGAAAATGCTGGAAGAAAAAGGTTATGCCTATTCGACCGAGTATGGCGATGTCTATTTCCGTACCAACCGTTTTAAAGAGTATGGTAAACTTTCACATCAACCGCTGGAAGATCTGGAGGCAGGTGCAAGAATCAGCATAGGCGAAACCAAAGAAGACCCGATGGATTTCGCACTCTGGAAAGGTGCCAAACCCGGCGAGCCGTACTGGGATTCCCCGTGGGGAAAGGGCAGACCGGGCTGGCATATCGAATGTTCCACAATGGCAAAGCGTTATCTCGGTGATACGATGGATATTCATTGCGGCGGTCAGGATTTGATCTTCCCACACCACGAGAACGAAATTGCACAAAGCGAATGCTGTAATGGTGCGTCGTTTGCCAACTACTGGATGCATAACGGATATATCAATGTTGATAACCGTAAGATGTCCAAATCGCTTAATAACTTCTTTACTGTTCGTGACGTTGCCGAGAAGTACGGATATGAACCAATTCGTTATCTTATGATTTCGTCACATTACAGAAGTCCGATCAATTATTCCGTTGACATCATCGAACAATGCAAATCCGCACTGGAAAGACTGTATAATTGCCGTGAAGATTTAAGCTTCCTTGCACAGCATTGTCCGTCAGGTGCAAAGGACGGCGAGGAAAAAATCAAAGAAACACTTTTGACACATAAGCAGGATTTCATCAACGCGATGGATGATGACTTTAACACTGCTGATGCTATCACCGCACTTTTTGAACTTGCCCGTGATATTAACACCAACATCAACGCACAAACAAAGCCGTCAAGAGAGCTTTGCGATTTCGCATTAAGTCTGTACAATGAGCTTGCCGGTGTTCTCGGTCTTTTGTATAACGAAAAGAAAAATGAAGTGGATGACGATATTCAAGCACTGATCGACCGCAGAAATGCCGCAAGAAAAAGCAAAGACTGGGCAACCGCCGATAAGATTCGTGACGAGCTGAAAGAGCGCGGAATCACAATCAAAGATACACCGCAAGGTACCATTATTGTGACGGAGTAAGATTGTCATATGATAAAAGACTCGGATATCAAAGCACTGATACAATCGGCAATTGCCGTTAAAGAAAAATCCTATTCGCCGTATTCCCATTTTCAAGTCGGTGCGGCATTGATGACCAACAGCGGCAAGGTCTATACGGGAACCAATATAGAAAATGCGTCTTATCCTGTCGGTATTTGTGCGGAGCGTTCCGCATTTGCGGCAGCAATCTCTAACGGAGAGCGTGATTTTTCGGCTCTTGCGATCGTTGGCAGCAGTGAAAATAAAGAGTTAAGATTCTGTACTCCCTGCGGAATGTGCCGCCAGACAGCGGCGGAATTTTGCAGTTCGGATTTTCCGATCATTCTTGCCAAATCGGAAGAGGAATATGAAATTCACACAATAGGGGAATTACTGCCTGTTACATTCAGATTATAATATGGAAAACTGCCGCAATCAAACAGTTTTGTTTGATTGCGGCAGTCGGCAGTTAAAAATATATTTTCAGCGGTCAGTCCTCATAGCTGTGCTGGAATTTCTCGCAGTTTTCGATACTGCCCGGATGTTGAGAACGGTTGTTTGAAGCGTGAGTGTTAGTGTTATTGGTGCTGTTGGTACTGTTTGTATTGATTTGGTTGTTCTGTGCAGAATTTCTCTTTTTTGACTTGCTCATTGAAAATCACCGCCTTCCGATATTTAGTCTTTCCGAATCGTTAAAAGTTTATGCAAAGGAGAAAATACAATGCTTGCCATTTTATTGATAAAGATTGAGTGGAGAAAAGAAAGCCGCAACGCTAAGGGTGCGGAGCAAAGAAAAACATTTTATTCTCCCGTGAAAATTGACAATGACATTGATCTGAACGGCGAGGGAATCTTTCTGAAACAGTGCAATTATTATCAGCACGACAAAAAAATATATTTACGTAAAAACAGGGGTTCTTTTAAAGATTTGGAAAAGATAAATATTCCTTATATCAATATCGTACCCGAACCGAACGGTTCGTACAGAATAAAATGGTTTGACTGTAAACACGGATTGCCTTACCGCAGGGGAGGAAATGAAGATGTGGGCAATATCGGCTCAAAACTTTACAAGCAATGGAATACACTGAATGAAACAGCGTTTATTCTTCATCATAACGAATCGGGCATTTTAAAATATAACTGTCGTAATATAGTCTGTTTTGAAGGAATACACTATTACGAATATTACTGTGTATATATTGTGAATACCAATAAGCTCACACACAATATGTTTATCAGAGAGTATGATTACCACTATCATCAGCTTGCAAAATTGTATTAGGGGTTGTTTGAAAAGTATGAATTTACCAAAAGATTTTCTTGATGAAATGCAGTCATTGCTGAATGACGACTATGAAAAATACATCAACACAACAGACAATGAACCGTTCAGAGGAATCAGTGTCAACCGAATCAAAACCACTCCCGAAAAACTGTTGCCGCTGCTGCCGTTTGATGTTCAGAAAAGTCCGTTTTATGATGACGGATATTATATTCCGTCCGATGTACAGGGAATCGGCAATTTGCCGCTTCATCATTCGGGAGCATTTTATGTACAGGAGCCGTCGGCAATGTCTGCGGTTGAACTGCTTGATGTCCAAAAGGGTGATCAAGTGCTTGATTTGTGTGCCGCACCGGGAGGAAAAACCTCACAAATCGCCTCAAAGCTGTGCGGAACGGGTCTGATATGGTCAAATGAGGTGGTCAAAAATCGTGCCAATATCTTGCTGTCAAATTTTGAGCGGATGGGAATTGCCAACGGGGTGGTATCGTCCTGTTATCCCGAAGTATTGTGTGAAAGATTAAGCGGATTTTTCGATAAAGTTCTTGTGGACGCACCGTGTTCGGGAGAGGGAATGTTCCGTAAAAATCCCGATGCTGTCAGTGAATGGAGCAGAGAACACGTCATATCCTGTGCTAACCGTCAGCTTTCCATCCTGAATAGTGCCGCAGAATGTGTGAAGCCGGGAGGAACGTTGGTATATTCTACCTGTACCTTTTCCTATGAAGAAAACGAGGGAGTTATAAAGGCATTTTTGAGTGACAATCCCGATTTTGAGATGGGCGATACAGGAGCGCATTTCGGAAGAAAAACGGAGCTGCCGTGTGCCGTTCGTATCACTCCCATAGAGAGTGGGGAAGGGCATTTTGCCGCAAAACTGCTCCGAAAGGGTGAAAGTACCACGATATTGCCGTCATATCTTCCGAATCGTGACCGAAAAAATAACGGACTTTATCAAACAGCCGAACAGCTTCTTTCAGATATTTACACCGAACTGCCCGATGGAATTCTAACAATTGTAAAAGAGAAAGCATATTTATTACCAAAGTGTTTACCCGACATCAACGGACTTGGCGTTATACGTTCCGGTGTATTGGTCGGAGAATTCAGGAAAAACCGTATCGAGCCCTCACACGCGCTGTTTATGTCGTCAAAACCATCATCACTGAAAAGAGTTCTCGATTTGACTGCGAATGATACACGTGTATCGGAATTTTTAAAAGGATTGGAGATTGACTGTGACAGTGAAAACGGCTATACAGCGGTTGCATACTGCGGTATCATTATCGGCTTTGGCAAATGCTCCAACAGACGTCTAAAAAATAAATACCCGAAAGGACTTCGGATATAAACATTTTGCAATAATATAGTAAAATCCATATTCTTGATCAGATGAATGTGGATTTTACTGTATTTGTTCCAATTAATTGATGACCGAAAGTGCATTTTCCATTTCTTTTTTGGTATCATTGCTTTTCAGATAATCATAGGAGTAGAGCATAAATCCATCAGTGTCCAGTGTTCGGCTAAGCTCGATTTGTGTTTTGAGGTTGTCATCGTTTAAAAGCCACGTTCCGTCATCAGCGTCGGTGCCTGCTTTATAAACACCAAGACCGAAATACAGCTTTACACTGTTTTCTGTGACGGTTTCTTTCCATTGTTTTGCAAGAACCTCAAATGGAAATGTCGGATGTTGGTTCGATACATAGATCTGCGGACAGATATAGTCGATATAGCCTTTTGAGGAACACCAGGTCTTGATGTCAGCACTTATTTCTTCATTGTTTTCAAAATTGCACTGAGGAGCAATGCCGAATACAACATTTTTCTTTGCTGCGTGAACCGCGTCATAAATGCCCGAAACCAGCAGATTGATATTTGTTTTTCTCCATTCCGACTGTGAAAGTACTGTGCTTCCTGACGAAACGGTATCGATATAGGCTTGATATGTTTGTGAATCGTAATTGGGTTCATCGGACGGATAAAAATAGTCATCAAGCTGAATACCGTCAACATCATATTTTTGTACGATTTCGCTGATACCGTCTATGATAAGCTTTCTGACCTCCGGATATGCCGGATTGTAGTAAATACCGCCCTTGTATTCAAAGGTATAATCGTCGTTGAAATCGTCATTGTCATTCAGCCATTGCACATACGGATTGCTGTCTGCCAGGGTGTCGGGTGTTTTTCCTGTGCTGATTCTGAAAGGATTTACCCAGGCGTGAACAGAAAGACCGTGGGCGTGTGCGGCGGCAACAATATATTGTAGCGCATCATAATCCACAGTTTCACCCTGCTTGCCGCTGATAATATGCGAAAAAGGAAAATAATCGGATTCATAGATGGAGTCACCGAACGGGCGAACCTGAACAATAATGGTATTGAGATGACATTCCTGACAGGTTGTTATGATGTTGTCAATTTTGTTTTTGAAAGCGCTTTCGCTTCTGTCCGTTTCCTCCATATCAAGAGTAAGGTATGTAATCCATACCGCCCGCATTTCGTTTTCTGACGTGATGTTGGTTACAGCTTGTGTTGACGGATGTTCCGCAGGGCTGTTTTGTTCTGCAGCGGATTGACTTTCCGCGGTGCTGATTTCTTGTTTTGATGGTTTGGCGGATTCTTCTTTTGCAGGTTCGGCACTTTCGGAAACGGAGTTGTTTGTTTCCTTTTTGGATTGTTCACTTGTTGATATTTGGGGTGTACGGTTATTTTCCGATTTTGACAGATTGCTTTGCTGTCGGCTTGCGTTGGTTTTGGTATCGCTTTCCGATTTTTCTTTGTCGGTACTGCTTTTTTTGTTTGATTCCTGCGTTTGACTCTGGGATTTATTTGATGACTGTTCTGAGATCTTTTGGGAAGTTTCGGTGTTGTTGATGGTTTGTATCAACGGTTCTTCGTCTCCTGTGATGAGAACAATGGCGGCGATACAAACAATCAGTATCAATAAAACGAAGATAAATGGCTTCAAAAATTTTCGTGAGCGATTCATTATCAACACAACCTTGATTTTATTCTGTTACCAATATATAATAGAATTAACGAAAAAATGACGGAGGAAAAGAAATGGAATGGTATGATTATATCATCATTGCCTATGCGGTGATCATCAACATTTTTGCGGCGGCGATAACCGTACACGATAAATCTGCCGCAAAAAAACATCGCCGCCGTGTTCCTGAAAAGACACTTTTCATAACGGCGGCGATGAGCGGTTGTGTTGTAATGTATATTACAATGCATATTATTCATCACAAAACAAAACACAATAAATTTATGCTCGGAATTCCCGTGATATTCCTTGCCGAAGTTCTTGCGGCATTGGGAATATTGATCTGGAGCGGTGCATTTTCAATATAAAAATGCCTTGAGATTGTCAATGTGACGTTCCTCATTTTTAACAAAGGCTTCGGCATATTTGACGATTTTGTCATCGGCATTTTTACACGCGCCGATATGCTTGGACAGGTCAACAATTCCCATTGTTGTTCCATTGATCATAATTTCAGCGATATGCTCCGGGCTTACCTCGTTCAATGTGTGAAGCTGGATGGAGCCCCACATCACCGCTTTTTCCAGAGCGTTCAGATCTTTTGGCAGCGAGCCGGCATTGACAAGTGCCTGTTCCGTCTGAGCGGAGGCACTGGAATAGTCGCAAAGCTGTTCATTCAGTTCGTGCCGTAATTCTTCGCTTTTGGTTTTGGGCAATACCGCCTTCGTTGCCTGAATACCCGTTTTTGAAAGCTTATAAATACCTGACAGCAGTTCCTTGCTATCCTTGTTCATCACGTTCATAGAAAAATACTCCTTTTGCTTTTAATAGCTTTAGTGTTGGTATTAAAAACAAATATTATACAATTATTTTACACAAAAACAATGCCAATCACAATATGAAAAGGTTTCCATATTGTATTCATTATTTTTTACCATTAAAGAAAGGACTGATTTTATGCCGGAAATACATATGCCGACAGTCAACAAAACGCTTGATGCACTTCGCCGAAACAATATGCAGGCTTATTTTTGCCAATCATCTGATGAAGTCTGTCATCTGGTGACAACACTCATTCACAAAGGCGATACAGTGACACACGGAGGTTCTGTTACTCTGAAACAAACAGGAATTCCCGAACTGCTTTCCAACGGAGATTATACCTATCTGAACCGTGACAAACCGGGACTTACCAGAGAAGAGATCGAGGAGATATACCGCAAATCATTTTTTGCCGATGTCTATTTTACAAGTTCCAATGCAATTACGGAAAACGGGGAACTGTATAACGTTGACGGAAATTCCAACAGAACGGCGGCAATACTTTACGGTCCGAAAAGTGTCATTGTCATTGCAGGCTACAACAAGATCGTTCCCGACATTAACGAAGCGATCGCAAGAGTGAAGTATCAGGCGGCGCCGCAGAATACGGTTCGTCTTAACTGCAAAACTTATTGTGCCAAAATGGGTCAATGTGTGTCGCTCAACCAAGAAGACAGTCTTTTATCCGACGGCTGTAAAAGCGAGGCAAGAATCTGCTGTAACTATGTTGTTTCCGCATATCAACGTCACAAAGACCGGATCAAAGTCATCATTGTCGGCGAAGACTTGGGATATTAATTAATTCATAATTCATAATTACCCTGCGGGGGGATTATGGAAATTCGATGGACGAAGATGAATGGAGGAGTTTTTATGGCAACAGCGCATAACAG
Source organism: uncultured Ruminococcus sp. (assembly GCA_902803805.1). Lineage (GTDB taxonomy): Bacteria > Bacillota > Clostridia > Oscillospirales > Acutalibacteraceae > UBA1213. Next base: position 3,062 of record CADCRH010000020.1, on the reverse strand, counting down.
TGCAGAAAAAGGGGATTTTGCCAAAACGGTTTTGATGCCGGGCGATCCTTTGAGGGCAAAATATATCGCAGAGAATTTTTTGACCGAAGCAAGATTAGTGAATGAAGTTCGTGGTATGCTTGCCTATACCGGCAGTTACAACGGGAAGCTGGTATCGGTAATGGCAAGCGGTATGGGTATGCCGTCAATGGGGATCTATTCGTATGAGCTTTTTCGGTTTTATGATGTGGAAAATATTATCCGTATCGGCACAGCAGGCGCCATCAGTGACAATCTGAATCTTCGTGATGTGGTTCTGGCAATGGCGTGTGCGACCAATTCCAACTTTGCGGCTCAGTACAGACTTCCCGGAACGCCTGCTCCGACAGCCAGTTACCGGCTGCTGAAAACCGCAGAGGAAAAGGCAAGTCTGTTCGGAAAGACTGTTCACGTCGGTACAATGCTTTGTTCCGATATGTTCTATGATGATGCGGCTTCGCTCGCCGAATGGAAAAAGCTCGGTGTTCTTGCGATAGATATGGAAAGTGCGGCGCTCTATTTCAATGCCGCACGAACAGGCAAAAATGCTTTATGTATCTGTACGATCTCGGATTGTCCGTTAAGGGGAGAGGAATGTTCTGCGGAGGAGCGTCAAAACACCTTTAATGATATGATCAAAATTGCATTGGAATGTGTCAAATAAAATTTATCATTGTATGTTTGTACATATTATAGTAAAAATAATAGTGACAATTTAAAAAATATATGATATACTATAAGCTGTATTAAGTACAATGGAGGATTTGACGATGAGCAGTTCTTATTTATATACGGGTAAACCAATTGTTCCAAAAGTTTCCCTGAAAGTCGGTGACAAACAACTGGAACAAAATGTTGATTTTGATGTAGAAATCACCGATAACATCAATGTCGGCACGGCGCACGTAACGATTCGCGGCAAGGGAAAATTTAATGGTACGGTTGAAAATACCTTTACGATTGAGCCTGTACAGGCAAAATCCCTGTCATTCTTTGCGGATACCACCGAATTTGAGTATGATGGGGCACCGAAAACAATGCATATTGCCGTTAAGTTTGGAGATACGACTTTGACCGAGGGAATAGATTATACGGTTGAATACAGCGATAATGTTAAACCGGGCAATGCTTCCGCAAAACTGATTTTCAGCGGTAATTTTGTAGGTGCAATGAATATACCGTTCACCATCAGCAATGCATTTATCAACACATCCTGTATTTCGTCCGATATTGTCAATTATAAAGACAGTATCAAGGCTTCGGCTTCGGCAACAGGCGGCAGAGAGCCGTACCGCTATGCGTTTTATATCAAGCAGGAAAAGGCTGTTAACTGGAAGTGTCTTTTCGATTACAGTGATGAAAGTGAATGTTCTTATGTTCCGTCGTTCATTACAGATTATGTGATGAATATTAAGGTACAGGACGCAGACGGAAATGTATGCGAAAAACATCTTCCTTTTACGGTTCGATCAACGCTTGACGCAGAGTGTACGCTTTCCTCGGAAATAGTTGAAAAAGCACAGCCGGTCACGATCTCGACGAAGCTTGAGGAAAACCCCGAAGATTTTGTTTTTGCGTATCTCGTCAGAAAGACGACCGACAAAAAATGGACTACCATCAAAAGGGATAAAAACATAACAAGCATTGAATACACACCCCAAGAAAAGGGAAATTATAGTATTTGTGTAATGGTCGGCAACGGCAGTGACAAGAACACAAAGCTGTATTTAAAGCTTGTGGTTGAATAAAACATTACATAAGGCTCTGTAGGATTCTGTCTTGCAGAGCCGTTTTTCGGAAAGACAGAAGATGAAAAAGAAAGTTTTCAGAATCACAGCCGTTACCGTATCTGTTCTTGTGGTGCTTGCGGCAGCCGCCGTGACAGCATTACTGTTGTATCATAAGGGCAGACTGGACGGCTACAGCGGCGAAGAACCATTTATTGACAGGAACGTATTCAACGGCAGTCGGAAAGAATTTGACAAATGGAGGACATCAAAATGAATGTATTGATTTCAGGACTTCTTAACATTGAAACAACAGTCAAAATTAGGCAATTTCCCATCAGCTATTATCCGATCGATTATCCATTTTTCGGTGTAAACAGCAATGTTTCGGGGGTAGGCTTTAATCTTTCGGGTGCATTTTCCAAGTTGGGAGATCACATTGAGCTTGTGTCATTTCTGGGAAAGGATGACGAAGCGGAAAGGATATTAGCGCACCTTCAAAAAAGCGGAACAGGTACGGACGGGATCAGCAGAACACTGAAAAACACGCCTGTATCGGTCGTTCTGTTTGATGACGAGGGCAAACGTCAGATTTACTGTGACCTGAAAGACATTCAGGAGCAGACAGTCGATGTTGATAACAGTGCAGTGCTTGATAAGCTGAATAATTGTGATATTGCGGTGCTCTGCAATATCAATTTTAACCGTTCACTTTTGAAAAAGGCTAAGGCCTTGAAGAAAATGATCGCAACCGATGTTCACGTTCTTTCGGATATTGATGATGAATACAACAGAGATTTTATGAGCAATGCGGATATATTGTTTTTGAGTGATGAAAAACTGCCTGCTTCTCCCGAAAAAGTGATCATTGACATCGCAGAAAAATATCATAATCAAATCATTGTGATAGGAATGGGCGGCAAGGGTGCAATGCTGTATGATAACGGAACCGTTTATATGCTCGGTGCGGTCAAAAGCAAGGTGGTCAATACAGTCGGTGCAGGTGATGCCTTGTTTGCGTCATTTCTGCATTATTATGCAAAAGGATTGGAACCGTTGGAAGCTCTGAAACGTGCGGAATGTTTTGCGGCAATCAAGATCAGTCATAATGGTGCGTCTGTCGGCTTTGCCGATGAAGCCGAAGTGGAGGAGAAGCGGAAGAATACCGACATAACCATAGAAAAAATCATTTGATCAATCACCGAATAACACAAATTTGTGTTATTTTGTAAAAAATGGAGGTCGTGATGATGCGAAAAAATGTTTTGTCGTCAGTCGGTCTTGCCGTTTTCGGAAGTCTTGGTGCATATTGTTTAA
>CADCRH010000019.1 GCA_902803805.1 uncultured Ruminococcus sp. | reverse complement strand
AAAATGTTATTCAAATTCAAAGTTGTTTCTGCATTCATACTTATGTTGTAGAATCCCGAAAAAACTTTTTTGAAATGCGGAATTTTTGGCCCTATTAAAAATTTCCCCGTTTTATGCTCCCAAGTCACTCACTCTGTTGACAAATTGTGGGTTTTGGTATAAAATTAAATCGTATGTAAATTCGGAAATTCGGGTAAAAATTTTAATTTCGGAAATATATAATATAAGTAAGAAAAACGGAGGATTTTTTTAATGAGCTTTACGATTTTGGGAACGGGTAAGGCAGTGCCTGAATACGTTATGACGAATGACGAGCTTTCAACACTGGTTGAAACAAATGACGAATGGATCCGTACAAGAACCGGTATCGCGGAACGTCGTATATGCAAAAACGAAACCATTACGGAGCTTACTGTAAAAGCGGCAAATGCAGCGCTTGAAAATGCAGGCATTGCCGCTGAACAGCTTGACCTTATTATCTGCTCCACAATGCGCGGAGAAAATATTACACCGTCGCAGGCCTGCATTATTCAGAAGGAAATCGGTGCAAGCTGTCCTGCATTTGATGTTAACGCTGCCTGCTCAGGCTTTATTTATGCACTTGATGTTGCCGACGGCTATTTTGTACGTAAAAAAGTAAAGCACGTTTTGATCGTTTCTATGGATAACCTCTCCAATATCATCGACTGGAAAGACCGCTCGACATGTGTTCTGTTCGGTGACGGCGGTGCGGCAGCCGTTCTGGGTGAGGGCGATGACCTCCTTTCTATCAATCTTACTGCTGTGGGCAATGATGAGGTGCTGCGTATTCCTCACGGTACCAATTCCTCTCCGTTCTATGAGCACGAGGAACAGCGCGCTGTGCTTCATATGGCAGGAAACGAAGTTTATAAATTTGCCGTTCACGCAATGTCAACAGGCATTAAAAAAGCCGTTGCCGATGCAGGTCTGGAGCTGAGTGACGTTGACTGTGTGATCCCTCATCAGGCAAATATCAGAATCATTAATACCGCCGCAAAAAATCTTGACATCGACAAAGAGAAATTTTTCTGCAATGTTCAGCATTACGGAAATACTTCCTCCGGCAGCGTGCCGCTTGCCCTTGACGAGGCAAGCAGAAGTGGTGTCCTCAAAAAAGGCGATATTATCGCAATGTGTGCTTTCGGCGCCGGACTGACCACCGGAAGCTGCGTCATTCGTTGGAACAAAGACGGAAAAACTGAATCATAAGAATCATATTCGGAAAGGATCTAACTATGGGAAAAACAGCTTTTGTATTTTCGGGACAGGGCGCTCAGTATCCGGGAATGGGTAAGGAGCTTTATGAAAATTCACCTGCTGCAAAGGCAGTATTTGATATGGCGGAGGAAATTCGCCCCGGTACGATCAAACAGTGCTTTGAAGGTACTAAAGAGGAACTTGCGATCACGATCAACACACAGCCGTGTGTGTTTATCTGTGACCTTGCCGCAGCCGCAGCCGTAGCTGAACAAGGAATCCAGCCCGATTTTGTCGCAGGCTTTTCTCTCGGTGAGATTGCGGCGATTGCTTTTGCAGGAATGCTGACATATGAAGAAGCTTTTCGTCTTGTCTGCAAAAGAGCGGAATATATGGATAAGGCGGCGAAGGAAAATAAAGGTGCAATGGCGGCTGTTCTGAAGCTGACACCGCAAAAGGTGGAACAGATATGCGCCGAATTTGACAAGGCATATCCTGTTAACTACAACAGTCCTGCTCAGACAGTTGTAGCGGCTGCCGAAGAAGAAATCGACGCTTTGTGTGACAGAGTGAAAGCCGAAAAGGGCAAGGCTGTCAAGCTTGCTGTCAGCGGTGCTTTCCATTCGCCGTTTATGAATGACGCGGCAGACGCACTTGCCGAATATCTGAAAGATATGACACTAAAAGACCCGACCGTGCCGGTTTATGCAAACTATACGGCGGAACCGTATGCAGGAGATTATAAAGCACTGATTGCCGCACAGGTAAAGAATCCCGTGAAATGGCAGACGACCGTTGAAAATATGACGGGGGAGGGGGCAGACCGCTTCATTGAAGTGGGCGTCGGCAAGACCCTGACAGGATTGATCAAAAAAATCAATGCAGATGTTACTGCTGTCAACATAGAAAACAAGGAGGGACTGGACTCTTTGAAAAATTGATTTTTCGGATTTCAATGAAAAAGAGTTTCGGGAGATAGCGCTATGATAAATTTAACAGGAAAAAATGCGATCGTAACGGGTTCGTCAAGAGGAATCGGCAAGGCTGTTGCCTTGAAACTGGCTTCTCTGGGTGCGAATGTTGCCGTTGTATATGCAGGAAACAGAGAGAAAGCAGAGGAAACCGTTGCCGAAATCGAAAAGCTCGGTGCAAAGGCAAAGGCTTATTCCTGCGACGTTTCAAGCCTTCACGACGCACAGAATCTGGTGTCGGAGGTAATAGCAGATTTTGGCGGCATCGATATTCTTGTCAATAATGCCGGAATCATCAAGGACGGACTGGTGCTTTCTATGAAAGAGGAGGACTTTGACAAAGTTATTAGTGTGAACCTGAAAGGCAGCTTCAATATGATCAAAAGCACCTATCAGCACTTTATGAAAAAGCGTTACGGCAGAATTATCAATATTTCCTCCGTGGTCGGCATTAACGGCAATGCAGGACAAGCAAACTATGCAAGTGCAAAGGCAGGCATTATCGGTCTTACCAAATCCGTTGCCAAAGAACTTGCTGCAAGAAAAGTGACCGTCAATGCGGTAGCGCCTGGCTTTATCGATACGGATATGACAGGCTCAATGCCCGAAAAGGCAAGAGAAGCGGCTCTGAATGCCATTCCTATGAAGCGTATGGGTCAGGGAGAGGACATCGCCAATGCCGTAGCATTTCTTGCTTCCGATGAAGCCTCCTACATTACAGGTGAAGTCCTCAAAGTTGACGGCGGAATGGCGATTTAATTCATAATTCATAATTGCCCTGCGGGCGACCGCAAAAGATTATGCAGACGGAAGTATTCAAAAGATGATCTGTAGATTGTTTCACTAATTAAGAAAGGAATTACCATCAATGAAAAGAGTTGTTATAACAGGCTTGGGTGCGGTGACGCCGATCGGCAATAACGTTGCAGACACTTGGGCGGCAATGAAAAGCGGTGTTTGCGGCATTGACATCATCAAAAGCTTTGACCCCGAACTGACAAAAGCAAAGGTTGCCGCAGAGGTCAAAAACTTTGACCCGACCGAATATATCGAAAAAAGAGAATGCAGAAAACTTGACCTTTTCTGTCAGTACGCGCTTGTTGCTGCGGCACAGGCAGTAGAGGACAGCGGCATTAAGGGAAATGTCGCTTCCGAACGCTTCGGCGTTTATGTAGGTTCTGGTGTCGGCGGTATCCAGACTTTCTACGACCAGTGTATTAATATGCACACAGGAAAGAATATATCACCGTTCTTTATCCCTATGATGATCGGCAACATTGCAGCAGGCAACATTGCCATCAAGTATGACGCAAAGGGTCCGTGTCTGCCCGTCGTAACGGCGTGCGCAACTTCGACTCACGCTGTAGGTGAGGCATTCCACGCAATCAAATACGGCTTTGCCGACGCGATCATTGCAGGAGGTGCCGAAGCAGCGGTCTCACCCCTTGCCATCAAGGGATTTACCAGTTGTAAGGCTCTGACAATGAGCGATGACCCCAAACAGGCTTCCATTCCGTTTGATAAGAGAAGAAGCGGTTTTGTAATGGGTGACGGTGCCGGTATCCTCATTCTTGAGGAATATGAACACGCAAAGGCAAGAGGTGCGAAGATCTACGCTGAGATAACAGGCTACGGAAATACTTGTGACGCTCACCACATTACTGCTCCCGACCCCGAAGCACAGGGTGCGGCAGGCTGCATTAAGCTGGCACTGGAAGAAGCAGGTTATCAGGGCGGTGAAGAATTGTATATCAATGCTCACGGAACCAGTACACCGATGAATGATTCAACGGAAACAAAGGCATTTAAACTGGCGCTGGGTGACGACGCATATAAGGCACACATCAGCTCCACAAAATCAATGACAGGTCATATGCTCGGTGCAACGGGTGCGGTAGAAGCCATTGCGGCAACATTGGCACTGAACAACGGAATCGTACCGCCGACAATCGGTTATCAGGAGCCTGACCCGGAATGTGACCTTGACTACACACCGAATCAGGCAGTAGAGGCACCGCTGACAGCAGCAATTTCAACGACTTTCGGCTTTGGCGGTCATAACGCTTGTATCGCATTGCACAAAATCTGAAAATGAACCATTCATTTTCAACTTTCAACTTTCAATTTTCATTAAGGTGGGATCAATACAATGTACAGTGTTGATGATATAAAAGAGATTCTGGGCGCATTCGATAAGTCAAAGGCAACGAAACTGGAAATTAAAACAGCCGACGGAGAGCGTCTGACAATTGCACATCAAACGGAACAGGTGGTTGTTTCTTCGGCAGCAGTAACGGTTCCGCCAGCAGAGGTACACACAGCATTGCCCGATACAAGACCATCGGCATCACCGTTTATTCAGCCCGAAGAATCCGAACAGCCCGACGATGGCTCCTCTCCCGTGGCTTCTCCGATGGTGGGCGTATTTTATGCCGCACCGTCGCCCGACAGTGAAGCGTATGTTTCTGTCGGTTCCACAGTAAAAAAAGGTGACGTTTTGTGTCTTATCGAAGCAATGAAGCTGATGAACGAAGTAACCGCTGAAAAAAGTGGCGAAATAACAAAAATCTGCGTTGAAAACGGTCAGGTGGTTGAATACGGTCAGCCACTGTTTATGATTAAATAATGCATAATGCATAATTCATAATTACCCTGCGGGGAGCAGGAAGCGATGAATTGACAAAAAATGATTTGCGTTTTTAATGTTAAAAGGTGACAAAATGAATAAAGAAGAACTCAAGAAGGTAATACCTCACAGAAATTCAATGCTTCTGATAGACGAGGCAACAAAGACAAGCGAAAATACCTGTGAGGGTAAGAAATATATTAAGGGTGACGAGTGGTTTTTGGACGGACATTTTCCGGGAAATCCCGTTGTTCCGGGTGTGATACTCTGCGAAATGATGGCACAGGCAAGTGCAGTGATCATTGCGGAAAAATCCGCTGTGAGCACACCGTATTTCACCGGTATCGAAAAGGCAAAATTCAGAAAAAAAGTGCTGCCGGGAGATACCCTGGACATCAAATGCGAGCTGACAAACAGCCGCCGCGATATGTTCTATTTTATAAAGGGTAAGGGCTATGTGAACGGAGAACTTTGCGTTTCGGCGGAGTTTTCGTTTGCTCTTATTGAAAGGGTGTAATCTTTTGTTTTCAAAGATACTGATTGCAAACAGAGGCGAGATCGCCGTAAGAATTATTCGTGCCTGCCGTGAAATGGGCATATCGACGGTTGCCGTCTACTCACAGGCAGACCGCAATGCGCTTCACGTCAGTATGGCGGACGAAAGCTATTGTATAGGAGGTTCTCAGGTTGCCGACAGCTATCTGAATATGGCGGCAATTTTAGAGGTTGCCGTAGTGTCGGGCGCACAGGCGATTCACCCCGGCTATGGACTTTTATCCGAAAATGCAAAATTTGTTTCGCTCTGTGAACAATGCAATATTGAGTTTATCGGCCCGAACGCGCGTATGATTGAGCGTCTGGGCGACAAGGACGAAGCAAGAAAAACAATGCGTGCCGCAGGAGTTCCCGTCACTCCCGGCAGCGATATTATAGATGATGTTAACGAAGCGCGCGAAAAGGCGCTTGAAATAGGCTTTCCGCTTTTGGTCAAGGCGCGTTCGGGCGGCGGCGGCAGAGGAATCAGACGTGTTGACAGGATCGAAGATTTTGACAATGCGTTTTTGTCCGCAAAAGCGGAGGCACAGAGCGCATTTGGTGACGGCGCCGTATATATGGAGCGTTTTCTTCATCCCGTCAAGCACGTTGAAATGCAGTTGTTAAGTGACAAATACGGCAATGTGGTTTGTCTTGGCGAGCGTGAGTGTTCCGTTCAGAGAAAAAATCAGAAACTGATAGAGGAAAGCCCGTCGCCGGCAATTACCCCCGAAATCAGAAAACAGATGATGGAGGCGGCTGTCAAGGCGGCAAAGGCGGTCAACTACGAGAATGCCGGAACGGTGGAATTTCTTTTGGACAGCAACAAAAATTTCTATTTTATGGAAATGAACACCAGATTGCAGGTAGAACACGCTGTCACCGAAATGGTAACGGGACTGGACGTTGTGCAGTGGCAAATCAGAATTGCATCGGGAGCCAGACTGACCGTGACGCAGGATAAAGTATATATGCACGGCAGTGCGATAGAGTGTCGTATCAATGCGGAAGACCCCGACAGAAATTTCTGTCCGAGCTGCGGAACGATTGAATTTCTCCACGTTCCGGGAGGTCCTGCTGTTCGGTTTGACACAGCAATCTATCAGGATTATTCCATACCGCCATATTATGATTCAATGATCGGCAAGCTGATCGTACAGGCACGTTCCAGAGAGCTTGCCATACGCAAAATGAAAATGGCATTGAGTGAGCTGACCATCAACGGCGTAAAGCACAACAGGGACTTACATATCGATATTTTATCCGATCCGTCCTTTGTTTCGGGCGAATACACCACCGACTTTATGGTAAACTTTAAAAAAGAATAATGAATAAAGAATAATAAATAATATTCACGTTTTATTCTTTATGATGAATTAATACAGAGGGTGATGTGTTGAACACGAAAGATATTTTTAATTTTTTAAAACCGAAGAATGAATTGGAAAATCAGGGCGAGTTCGCACAGAATCACCCCTATATTCCCGAAGAACTGTGGATTAAATGTCCCATATGCAAGAACGTTATATTGTCGTCCGACCTTGTGGATAATTACAAGGTTTGTACGAAATGCAGCTATCATTTCAGAATCGCTCCCAGACAGAGAATCGAAATGACCGTTGACGAGGGCAGTTTCAATGAAATGGATTCCGATTTGGTATCGACAAATATTATTGATTTTCCCGACTATATGAGAAAGCTCAAAAATGCCAAAATCAACAGCGGCGAAAATGAATCCGTTATCACAGGCACTGCGGAAATAGACGGCTGCCAAACAGTGATAGCTGTGATGAACTCACAGTTTATGATGGGTTCTATGGGAACGGTGACGGGCGAAAAGATTACCCGTGCATTTGAATATGCGACCGAAAACAGACTGCCGGTGGTGATATTTACTGTTTCAGGCGGTGCAAGAATGCAGGAAGGCATTCTGTCGCTGATGCAAATGGCGAAAACCAGCGGTGCAGCCAAACGTCACAGCGATGCAGGACTATTGTATATTACGGTTCTGACCGACCCCACTACGGGCGGCGTTACGGCAAGTTTTGGAATGGAAGGCGATATTATTCTTTCCGAACCTCACGCACTGATAGGTTTTGCAGGTCCGAGAGTTATCGAACAGACCATCAGACAAAAGCTGCCGAAAGATTTCCAATCGGCGGAGTTTCTTTTGGAAAAGGGATTTGTCGATTCGGTTGTAGAGCGTAAGGATATGAAAAAGACACTTGCGAAACTTTTAAAACTGCACAGTGAAGAATTCAGTGAAATTTCGGAGGAGGGCAAAGAAGAATGAGTGCTTTTGATTGCGTTACGGCGGCGAGAGCCAACGACCGTCCGACTTCGATTGACTATATTACACGTATTTTCGGCGACAGCTTTTTTGAACTTCACGGCGACAGAAGATTTGCCGATGACAAAGCGATTGTCGGAGGAATTGCCGAGCTGAACGGTCGTTCTGTCACAGTAATCGGTATTGAAAAGGGACGAAATCTCAAAGAGCGAATGGACAGAAATTTCGGTTCGGCTTATCCCGAAGGTTACAGAAAGGCACTGCGTCTGATGAAGCAGGCAGAAAAATTCAAACGCCCTGTGATATGCTTTGTCGATACAGCCGGAGCATACTGCGGAATCGGAGCGGAAGAACGTGGACAAGGTCAGGCAATTGCCGAGAACCTTATGGAAATGATGACGTTAAAAACGCCGGTTTTGTCGATATTAATCGGTGAGGGCGGCAGCGGCGGAGCATTGGCACTTGCCGTAGCCGATGAGGTGTGGATGCTTGAAAATGCGATATATTCAGTCGTTTCTCCCGAAGGATGTGCAAGTATCTTGTGGAAAGATTCAAGCAAAACTGCCGAAGCGTCCGAGTGTTTAAAGCTTACCTCGCAGGATTTGTTCAAACTCGGTGTTATCGAAAGGATTATCCGTGAACCGAAGGACGTTGACAGTAAGCTGTTTGACAGTCTGAAAAATCTGATTGCAGATACCTTTGAGAAGAAGATGACAATTTCACCCGACCGCCTGATAGAAGCACGTTACAATCGTTTCAGAAAGTTCTGATATTTTACCAAAGGAGCGTCAATGGTATGGGCGAAGCAAAAAAGATAACGGTTTATCTTTATCACGGTGATGATTTTGATTCAACCGTATATCAATTTACGGATACCACCCGTACACATTTACAACGGCGAATTGCAAATCAATATTGCCGAACTTTTGAAATAACACAAAACAGAAAGGAATCCAATTTTTCGGATTCTTTTTTGTTTTTATATTGTAAAAACAGGAGGTAATTTTTATGTCTGAAAAAACAATGCAAATTGCCGAAATGCTCGATATGCTCCCTGAACAGGAACAGGACTTTGCTTTTGAGCTTATTAAAAAATTAGTGATTGCGTGGGATCCCGATTTTACAAAGGTAACACCAAAAGAACGCAAAGCTCTTGAAGAAGCCGAAAACAGCGGATATGTTTCCGAAAGTGAAATAGATTGGGATAATATCGGAATATGATAAACAAGAAAAAAGGGATAAGCCGAGTGCTTGTTCCTTTTATTTTTGTGGGCTTTTAGTTTGTATTGACTTATTTGGAAAAAACATTATAATTTTATATATAAAGAAATCAAAAATGGAGATTGGGAAAAATGTCTGAATTGAATATTGTTCTTGTTGAACCCGAAATTCCCCAGAATACGGGAAATATCGCGCGCACCTGTGCGGCGACGGGGGCAAGACTGCATATTGTAAAACCGATGGGATTTGCAATTGATGACAAAAAGCTGAAAAGGGCAGGGCTTGACTATTGGTATCTTTTGGATATTACTTATTATGAAAATCTTGATGATTTTTTTGAGCGCACCAAGGGCGGCACGTACTACTATTTTTCTACGAAAGCACCCCAAAAGCATACGGATATTGCTTATCCTAACGGCTGTTATATCGTTTTTGGTAAGGAAACAAAAGGACTTCCCGAAAAGTTGCTGCACGATAATCCCGACACAACTGTTCGTATTCCGATGATCAGTGAAGCACGAAGCCTGAATTTGTCAAATTCAGTCGCAATTGCGGCTTACGAGGTTTTAAGACAGTGGGATTATCCCCTTTTGCAGACCCACGGGCAATTAAGAGAATACAATTGGTAACTCTGATATTTTTAAAAAGGAAAGGAAAGAATTTATGATTACAGTATCAAACGTATCTGTCAATTTCAGCGGCACACCGCTGTTTTCGGAGGTGAACCTCAAATTTACCGATGGCAACTGTTACGGCATTATCGGCGCAAACGGTGCAGGCAAATCAACCTTTTTAAAGGTGCTTTCAGGCGACCTTGAACCTACCAAAGGCGAAGTGATTATTCCCGAAAATACCCGAATGTCAGTTTTGAAGCAAGACCATTTTGCCTTTGACGATTATACAGTTCTTGACACCGTTATCTACGGTAATAAAAAGCTGTATGATATTATGAAAGAAAAAGACGCTATCTATATGAAAGAGGATTTCTCCGAGGAGGACGGTATTCGTGCGTCCGAACTGGAAGCCGAATTTGCCGAGCTGAACGGTTGGGAGGCGGAAAGTGACGCTTCAAAGCTGATTCAGGGATTGGGACTTTCGGAGGATATTCTGTACTCATTAATGGGCTCTCTGACGGGCAACGAAAAAGTGAAAGTACTTCTTGCACAGGCACTTTTTGGCAATCCCGAAATTATTCTTCTTGACGAGCCGACGAATAACCTTGACATTAAGGCGATTGCGTGGCTGGAGGATTTTATTCTTGATTATCAGGGTACTGTCATTGTTGTATCGCACGACCGTCATTTCCTCAATACTGTATGTACACATATGGTTGATATTGACTATAACAAGATCAAAATGTATGTCGGCAACTATGAGTTTTGGTATGAATCGTCACAGCTTATGCAGGCGATGATCAAACAGCAGAATAAAAAGACCGAAGAAAAAATCAAGGAATTGCAGAGTTTTATTCAGCGTTTCTCGGCAAATAAATCAAAGTCGAAACAGGCGACCTCCAGAAGAAAGCTTCTCGATAAACTGAGCGTGGAGGAAATGCCTGCGTCAAGCCGCCGTTATCCGTTTGTGGGCTTTACGATGGACAGAGAAGTCGGTAAAGAAGTGCTGACAGTTGAAAATCTTTCCAAAACCGTTGACGGCGAAAAAGTACTTGATAATGTTTCGTTCCGTGTGGAAAGAACCGATAAAGTAGCGTTTCTCTGCGATAATGAGATCGCTGTCACCACACTGTTTGAAATTTTGATGGGGAATCTTGAACCCGATGAGGGAACCTATAAATGGGGTATCAGCACATCACAGTCATACTTCCCGAAAGATAATACGGAATTTTTCGAGGGCAACGATATGAGCATTATTGACTGGCTGCGTCAGTATGTCAGAGGAAATGACAACACTGACACCTATCTGCGCGGATTCCTTGGCAGAATGTTGTTTTCGGGTGATGATGTGTTTAAGGCAGTTAAAGTGCTTTCGGGCGGCGAAAAAGTACGCTGTATGTTGTCAAGAATGATGATGTTCGGAGCAAACTGTCTGGTTCTCGACCAGCCGACCAACCACCTTGACCTTGAATCCATTACGGCAGTCAATAAAGGACTTCAGAACTTCAAGGGCGTTGTACTGTTTACTTCACACGACCACGAATTCATATCAACGGTTGCCAACAGGATCATTGTCCTTGAAAAGGACGGCATTAAGGACATCACCCGAAGCTACGACGAATATATTGCTGAAAAATATGAAGTTAATTCATAATTACCCTGTGGGGAGCAGGGAGAGATGGACGTAAAAATGATTTTGAGAGGGAGTGGAAATAATGGGCAGAGCGGAGGATTTTTTAGACCGTTACAGAACGCTGGAAGAAGCGTTATGCAAAAAATACAATATTGAAGAAAAGGCATTCGGAAGTCCGATTGTTCGTTTTATCAACGACAAGGAAGGCAAAGAATACAAGGATAAGTTGAATTTATGCCGTGAAATACGAAATTTTCTTTCACATCATTCCGATTTTGACGGGGAACGAATCATTGAACCGTCACAATCAATGATCGATTTCCTCCAAACGGTTATCGACTATATTATACAGCCTCCGCTTGCCGTTCATTGGGCAACGCTGTATGCGGATATTCTCAAAACCACTCCTTCTCAAAAAGTACAAACCGTTATGCGTAAAATGCAAAGACTTGGTTTTTCACACGTTCCCGTTATCGAAAACGGAGAATTTATCGGTGTTTTCAGCGTCAGCACGATATTTGCCTATTCACTGAAAAACGGTATGTCATCAATGAATGACGATATGTTGATCGGAGATTTTGCGGAGCTTCTGCCGCCCGAAAAACACGAAACCGAAAAGTTCAGTTTTGTCGGTTATGACGCAACACTTTTTTCTGTCAAAAATATGTTTAACAAAAAGCTTCAGCGCAGCAAGCGTCTGGCAGCCGTCTTTATCACTGACAACGGTTCTGTTGGCGGTCGGATCATCGGTATGCTGACCCCGTGGGACGTAATTAATGAATAAAGAAGAAAGAATAATGAATAAATAATAATATGGAGGATAATAAAGTATGCTGATTGATTTTGAAGAGTTGAAGGAAGTAACAATTCCTCATCTTAATGGCGGTGAGGGAAGTGTGAGTGCGAAAATATACATAGACAAAACAGGCAAAATTATGGTTAGCAAAATACCTGTCGGGGGTTCTATTGGTCTGCACAGACAAAGTACAAGCAACGATATTAACTATGTAATAAGCGGTACGGGAAAAGCAATTTGTGACGGTAAGGAAGAAATTCTGTATTCCGGTGTATGTCATTATTGCCCTATGGGGTCAGAGCATATGATTATTAATACAGGGGAAGATGATTTGATTCTTTTTTCTGTTGTTGCCGAACAAGGAGGATAAAATGGCTGATATAATAGCTGTGAATGATAGGATAAAGTGGAAGTAAGTGATATTGATAAGAGGTGCGAGATGTCTGAAATGAAAATTTTTTCGATACACGGCTACAAGGGTTCGGCTCACAATGCGGCTTATGGTGCTTTATTCGACTGTGGTTATAATGTTCATTCAATACAGATCGATTATGACTCGGAGTCACCGAAAACTGTTCTTGAAAAGCTGCATAACGAATACATAACAAGCGGCTGTCACTGTCTTGCCGGCACCAGTCTGGGGGGATTTTATGCCGCACAGATCTGCGCACTGGAACATTGTCCGACCTTGTTGATCAATCCGTGTTTACTGCCTTTTCTTGTCCTGCCCGAACTGGGATATGTGTATAACGGCGGTATTTGGGAATTTTCGGAGATATTCAGCGGTTTTACGGGTCTTGACAAAACCCTTGTATCAACTGTTGTCGGTTCTGAAGATGAAGTGGTGACAACTCATTGCTACACAAAAGCAATGTTGGAGAATGAAAGATATTATACAGTGGACGGCGGAAAGCACAGCGGAGCAACGCTGCCGTTAAGAGAAATCATAACAAAGCACGGCAAAGAAATTTTTCCGGAGGGTTAATATGAGCGAAAAGAAAAAAGTATTGGTTGCGATGAGCGGCGGCGTTGACAGTTCTGTTGCCGCCGCAATTTTAATGAAAGACTATGATGTTATCGGAGCAACGCTTCGTCTTTTTACCAATGAGGATATTCAACTGGATAAGCATAAGAGCTGCTGTTCACTTGACGATGTGGAGGATGCGCGTTTTGTTGCACACAGGCTCGGTTTTCCTCATTATGTTTATAATTTTGGCGACCGCTTTAAGGAATGTGTGATCGACAAGTTTAACAATTCATACATCAACGGACTGACCCCGAATCCGTGTATTGACTGCAACAGATTTATCAAATTTGACGCACTTCTGAAACGTGCGGAACTTCTCGGCCAGGACTATATCGCAACGGGACATTACGTCCGCCGCGGTTATGATGAAACCACAGGAAGATATTATCTGAAAAAGGGCATAGACCCTGCCAAAGACCAAAGTTATGTTTTATACGGTATGACGCAGGAACAACTGTCAAAAACCCTTTTCCCGATCGGTGAGCTGACCAAGGAACACACCAGAGAAATAGCACAGCAATATCAGTTGATCAATGCTTCAAAACCCGATAGTCAAGATATATGTTTTGTACCGGACGGCGATTATGCAAAATTTATTGAGGGTTATACGGGCAGAACATTCCCAAAGGGAAATTTTATTGACACAAACGGAACGATTCTCGGTCAGCATAACGGCATTATTCGCTATACTGTCGGACAGCGTAAGGGTCTTGGGATCGCCCTCGGCAAGCCTGCTTATGTTGTGTCAAAGAACATTGAAAAC
Source organism: uncultured Ruminococcus sp. (assembly GCA_902803805.1). Taxonomy (GTDB): domain Bacteria; phylum Bacillota; class Clostridia; order Oscillospirales; family Acutalibacteraceae; genus UBA1213. The sequence goes on along the minus strand of CADCRH010000019.1, from coordinate 31,043 downwards.
AATACGGTAACACTCGGTACCAATGATGACCTTTTCAGCAATACGGCTTATGCAAACGATGTCAACTGGGTATCGGTTGCCGCACCGACCGACCCGATCAGAGTGACTGCCCGTGTGCGCTATAACCAAAGGGAACAGCCCGCGACACTTTATCCGCTCGAAAACAGCAATATCAAAGTCGTTTTTGACAAACCGCAACGGGCGATCACTTACGGACAGGCAATTGTTTGTTATTCGGAGGAACTGCTTCTTTGTGGGGGAACGTGTGTGCCGAATGAAGCTTGAAAAGTCGGTATAGGTGCTGTTATTGTAAGTGTATATGTAAGCCACCCTGTGATAGTGGTGGTACTGTCTCAAAGCGACACAAAGAAAATCCCTCCAAACTCAAAATGAACGGGTCTGGAGGGATTTCTATTGTTGTTGTATAGGTATGACAATATAGCCCACCAAAGCATCGTTTTTTTATTTGGTAGGCTTGTCAAAAACATTTGTCTGTGCGTTCGGCTCTTTATTGGTTTTCGACAGTACAGCTCTAATTGCCTCTTTGGCGTGAATACGAACTACACTAACCTCATCGTGTGTTGACATATATTTTAATTTTGCTAAATATGGTCGTACAAACTCAGGTTTTCGTTTTCCTAACACCCGAAACATCTCCGGTGCTTCTATTCGGACTCTTTCGTTTGCATCGTTAAGAAGCTCTGCAAATATTGGCAAATAATCTTTATACACTGTTGGTGTATTTGTTGCAATGTTTTCAGAAGCCCATATAAAGCTCAACCGTACATTAGGGCTTTTATCTTGTGCCAAGATAAATAGTTCCTTAAAATAAGGGGCAACGAGTTTGTAATCTGCTCTGCCAATTCGTCCTAAAGCATTAGCGGAACGCTCTCTTAATAAGTCATTTTCCGAAACGATAAAAGAAGCAATTTCTTTTGTATATGGTGCGATTTCCTGCGGATATATCAAGCCCATCTCTCCAAGCAGCCACATTGCTTTAGCTGTTATTTTAGGAGATTGATTTTTAAGCAAAGAAGCTACATAGGGAATATTTTGTTTCCAAATCGTTTTATCTTTTGTCAGTTGACCGAGTTCACGATATAGTTTTTCGTCCATAAGTGTTTTTCCCCTTTCTTTTCTATTGGTTTTTATTGGTTCTTAAAGGTGCAATAAATACTACAACAATGATACACAATGTAACAATACCTCGCTATCGTTCTAAAAGAACAAGTTACTCATCGTCTTATAAATAAAAGGGACATACATACAAAGTAAAGTAAGGCGTTCCCATAATCCTTCATATTTCAAAATGGTATTTTGAAATTGCTCTTTATCCCCCATAACAAAGCAGGCGAAGAAAACAAGAGCAAAAACAAATGAGCTTATACTGATGATACCCTCAATTATGTCTTTTTGCTTAAATGCTATAATTCCATTTAGAAGCGGGAAAAATAATAAAGACATAAAACCGATGGCAGCACCCACACTATGTATCTTTGAAGTGGTGGTAATGATCCCCTTGCTTTCGTTTACACTGAAAACTCCGGAAATAAGCCCTGCTCCAACGGCAAAAGAAACAATCGAAAGCAATATAAAAACCGATAAAACAGGAAACTCTACTCTTGTTGCTTCAAAATATACCTGTGCTGTCAATACTAAGAAACCACCAAGCCAAACAAGCCATAAATTATAAACAAGTCGAACAGGGCTTTGTGGATTTCCCAATGCACTCATTACCATCGTCTTACTGTTATAGCCATCATAATACCGACTTAATATCCACGGTAACAAAAACTCTCCAATAATGGTGAGCAATAAAGCAAGATTAAAAAATTTGTTGTTTGTCATATTTCCTATCTTATTAAGTTGCGGCATAAAAACCTCCTTTAAAGGTATTCCATTTTGTGTTTTTGTGTGTTATAATAGTACTGTATTTAACTACTACTTCATATATATAGTACTATAAATGCAAACTTCTGTCAAGGGGGATATTTTATGCTGTCAAAACCTGCCACAATACTATTAGGTCTTATCTATGAAAAACCACTTAACGCTTATGAGATCATAAAGAAATTAAACTATATGAATGTTAAATGGTGGTTCAATATTGCGGACTCAACCGTTTATTCAACTCTCAAAGCTCTTGAAAAAAAGAATTACATAGTAGGAGCAACCGAAAAAGTTGGCAATATGCCAGACAGAACAGTATATAGTCTTTCTGCTAAAGGAAAAAGTGAATTTCAAGACACTTTAAGAAGTTCCATTCTGCAATTTAATTACGATACTAATATTTTTTCTATTGCTGCCTTTTTTCTTAATACTTTTACTCCGGATGAACAATCCGACCTTTTACAAAAGCGCATTCAAATCTTGAATAAATACCGTGAAGGCATTGAAAAGCAAGTAAACCCGATATGGGAGAACGAGGTTTCTGCTATTCATTCTGCGAATGTCAAAAGAATGATTGACTTGGTGGATGCTGAAATAACAGGCACTCGTCGTTTGCTTGATGCTATAATGTAAATAGCAGATAGTGTTTCTTCAACTCGTCACGATGTTTGATGTGTCAGTTGGCGATACGGACGATATACATACTAAATAACATTATGTAAACGGTAATGTTCACAGAAGATGTTGAACGCGGAACAATCACTGGAAATTTTAGTGAATGAAAATAAATAAAAAGAAAAAGACTTTCTCTCTGTCAAAACACAAAGAGAAAGTCAAAATGATGATAGGCATATTTTTACGGCTACAAAACCGCTTTCGGTCACCCACAGGGCAATTATGAATTATGCATTATGAATTATGAATTGAATATCAGCCTCCGAGGGAGATCATTACATCAATGCATTTTTTGGCTTTGGCGATGGTGTCGGGGTCGAGGTCGATTTCTTCACCGCTGCGGCCTTTGCAGCAATTCAGTACGTCAATGAGGGTCGTTGCTTTCATATTTTTGCACATAAGGGCTTTGGAAAGTACATAGAAATCCTTGTCGGGGCAGGCATACTGTAAATGCTCGGCAATGCTGTTTTCCGTGCCGATGATAAATTCTTTTTTGTCACTGTTCTTTGCGTAGTTCATAATGCCTGTGGTGGAACCTACATAGTCGGCAAGCTCTACAACGGCAGGAACACATTCGGGATGAACAAGAAGTTCGGCATTCGGATGAGCCGCTTTTGCCTGTTCTGCGTCACGTTTGGTAACGGCAGCGTGAACGGGACAGCCGCCCTGTACAAGCTTAAAGTTCTTTTCAGGTACCTGCTTTTGTACATAGGCACCAAGGTTGCAATCGGGTATGAATAATATGTTGTCACTTTCAAGCTGTTTCACGATTTTTACAGCGGATGATGAAGTGACACAGACATCACAGACGGTTTTTAACTCCGTGGTGGTGTTTATGTATGCGACAACAGTATAGTCGGGATACATTTCTTTCAGTTGCTTGATCAGCTCAATATCCATTTGCTCTGCCATAGGACAGCCTGCAATCGGACTGGATAAAATGACTTTCTTTTCGGGTGAAAGCATTTTTACCGTTTCTGCCATAAAGCGTACACCGCACATTATCACGGTTTTGTTCGGCGCGGTTTTTGCCAGTTTGCTCAGCGCATAAGAATCTCCGGAAAAGTCGGCAACCTCCAGTATTTCTTTTGCCTGATAGCTGTGCGCAAGAATACAAATGTCGTTCTCTTTTTTCAGACGGCGTATTTCGTCCTGTACTTCCTGTATGGTCATAAATAGATCCCCTGTTCATTATATAATTATACATATCAATTTGGTATGCATTATTAAGGATAACACAACTCAAAGACAGTGTCAATGTTTTGAAGGTGATGATTTTAAAAGTGAAATAATGACGCAAAACGTACTAATTTTGATGATTTTGTTTAAATTCACACCCGTGAAAGGTATTATTTATAGTGTCAAGTTTGCTTGACATTCAACGTACCGTATGATAAAATATCAGCGTAGTTATATAGGTTATTCCGCTTTTTTGAATACCGATTTCGGTGCGCCGCAAATCGGGCATACCCAATCATCGGGAAGCTCCTCAAACGGGATCAGAGGGTCATTGTATTCGTATTTGCATATCGTGCAAAGATATTTGTCGTTTTCGTCCTCTTTTTCCGCGATAAAGGTAGGCGCATATTTCGGGGATTTTCCTTTGATGACATTCTGGTAAAAATCGTATGTCATCGGTTTTCCCTTGATGGATTCGCTGCCGGCTGTCGGTTCGGCAATGAAGATGGTATGGGTGATGGTTTCCACAATATTGACAACCTTGCATAAGAACCAGCAGCAGATGTCCTCCTGAATGACGGGAACGCCTTCACGGAGAATTTTATGCTTGACGTTTTCCAGTTTGTTGCCGTCACGTCCCGAAGTGAAGCCCAAAGCGCCGATCACTGCACCGGAGGTATTCTCCGAAAGAACGCTGACAGTAAATTCTCCGTTCTTTTTAATACACTCGTTGGTGTAGTTGCTGTGGTTAATGCTTACCGCAATTGTCATAGGGTATGACGAGATCTGCATAACGGTGTTGACAATGCAGGCATTCGGAATTTTTTCGCCCTTGGTGCCTACGGCAAACATACCGTACGAAAGCGAAGTCAAAATCTTTTTATCCATAATTATTTTTCTCCTTTCGGAAATATTATTCATATCATAACATATTTGTACTAAATTTACAAGTGAAAGTCTGACAAAAATGTAAATTTTGTTAGAAAGGTTTGAGTCAGTCAGTTTGATTTTGGCAACTGTGGCGAAAAAACGGGAGAAATTCCGTTTTGTCGAAATCTCTCCCGTTGGTAAAATTCAGCATTATAACCAAAATTTTACCATACACAATATCAGTCCGTAAACGGCTGATGTGATGGTACCATAGACGATCACCGGACCTGCGATGATAAACATTTTCGCACCCAATCCCATTACGAGTCCTTCGCTTTTGAATTCAATGGCAGGAGAGGCAACGGCATTGGAGAATCCCGTGATCGGCACGATGGTGCCTGCACCTGCGAATTTTGCGATATTGTCGTACCAACTGAAGGCGGTAAAGAGAGCGCCGAGAAACACAAGTGTGACGCTGGTAAGACAGCGCGCGTCCTTAATGTCAAGACCGACGGCATATTGATAGGTGTCCGTCAGTGCCTGACCGACAGTACAGATAAGACCGCCCACCAGAAAAGCACCAACACAATCCTTAAAAACGGTACTTTTCGGAGAAGCGTTCTTTACCATAGACGAATATTCTTCCTGAGTGATATTCATATGAATCCTTCCTTAACAAACTTTACTGATGTTATTGTAACCCGAAAGACAAAATTAATTCGGAATTGATCATTGGACGAACGGTGGTTTTTGAATTTGAAAGAAGTTTATCTTGATAACAGCGCAACAACGAAAACCTGTGAAAGAGCAGCAAAAAAGGCGTTGGAAATAATGACGGAAAAATACGGAAATCCGTCGTCGCTCCATTCCAAGGGACTGGAAGCACAGCACGAACTGGAGTATGTCCGTCAGCTTGCCGCGAATATGCTGTCGGCGGACAAAAGCGAGATATATTTTACTTCGGGCGGCACGGAGGGAAACAATACCGTTGTTTTCGGTGCTGCCGAAGCACTGAAAAGAAGAGGCAATAAAATTGTCACAACATCAATCGAACATTCGTCCGTGATGGAAGCCGCTGCGAAACTGGAGCGGTGCGGCTTTGAGGTCATATATCTTGACCCCGGCGAAAATGGGGTCGTACCGATCGAGAAAATCACAAATGCCATCGATCAAAAAACGATTCTTGTCAGTGTGATGTATGTCAATAATGAAATGGGAGCCATCCAGCCTGTCGAAAAAATACGGAAAATCATTGACAAAACAGGTTCGCCTGCTGTTTTTCACGTTGACGCAGTTCAGGCGTTCGGCAAGCTGCCGATAAAAGTCAAGCGGCTCGGCGTTGACGCTCTCACAGCAAGCGGTCATAAAATACACGGTATTAAGGGCGCAGGCTTGCTCTATCTCAAAAAGGGCGCGCGAGTGCTGCCGCTGCATTTCGGCGGAGAACAGGAAAGAAAATTACGTCCCGGTACGGAAGCATTGCCGGCGATCTGCGGTATGGGAGCGGCAATGGAGGAATTGCCCGATATGAATGCCGAAATGTTGAAAATGCGTGAACTGAATGATTACTGCCGCAGAAAACTGAGCGGAATCGAAAGCGTACATATCAATTCCGATGAAAACTGTCTGCCGTATATTCTGAATTTTTCGGTCAGGGGCATTCGCTCGGAAACAATGCTGCATTTTCTGGCGGCTGAAAATATTTATGTATCAAGCGGTTCTGCGTGTGCGAAAGGAAAGAAAAGCCACGTTCTGACAGCTCTCGGACTGGAGCCTGCACTGGCAGATTCTGCCATCAGAGTTAGTTTTTCACGGTACAGCGAAAAGGAAGACATTGACAAGTTAACAAATGCTTTAACAAAAGCTGACAATACACTTGCAAGAGCGAGATAAAAATGGTAAACTTCATTGTGTAGAATAAAAAGCAGATAAACCGAAGGTGAGAATACGAAATGAAAGAAATATTACTTATAAAGCTTGGTGAGATCGTTTTAAAGGGACTGAACCGAAAGGCATTTGAAGATACGCTCATTAAAAATATCAGGCGGCGTCTTGCAAAGATCGGAAAGTTCACCGTGAAATCCTCACAGTCAACGATCACTGTTACACCGTTGACGGACGAGGAGGATATGGATGAAGCAGCGGAATGTGTTTCAAGAATTTTCGGTATTGCCGCATTTTCGCGTGCGTGTGCTGCTGAAAAAGATTTGGAAAATATCAAGGAAACTGCCGCAGCATATCTTGAGGAGCTTTTCGGTACGATCTCGACCTTTAAGGTGGAAGCGAAACGTTCGGACAAGAAATTCCCGTACAAATCACCTGACATCTGCCGCGAGGTCGGCGGCTATCTTTTGGAGAAATTCCCCGAAGTAACGGTTGACGTTCATCATCCCGATGTAACAGTGACAGTGGAAATACGTGATTTTGCGGCGTATATCCGTGCAGGAGCTATCAAAGGCGCAGGCGGTATCCCCGTAGGAACGGGCGGCAAGGCTTGTGTGCTGATTTCGGGAGGAATTGACAGCCCTGTTGCTTCTTATATGATGGCAAAGCGAGGCATTGAGCTGACTGCGGTGCATTTTGCAAGTCCGCCTTATACTAGCGAACGTGCCGAAGAAAAGGTGGTTCAGCTGTTGGAGAGAGTGGCGCGCTACAGCGGCAGGATCAAAATGCTCACCGTTCCCTTTACCAAAATTCAGGAACAAATCAGAGATAAATGCCGCGAGGAATATTCCACTATCATAATGAGAAGATTTATGATGGAGATAGCCGAGAAGATCGCACGGCAGAACGACTGTCAGGCGCTTATCACAGGCGAAAGTCTGGGACAGGTCGCGAGCCAGACCCTCGGCGCCGTGGTATGCACGGACTCCGCCTGTAATATCCCTGTATTCAGACCGCTGATCGGAATGGACAAGGAGGAAATTATCGAGATCTCCAGAAAAATCGATACATTTGATATATCCATTCAGCCGTATGAGGATTGCTGTACCGTATTTACACCGAAGCACCCCCGTACACGCCCCGTACCTGCCGACGTCATCGCAGAGCAGAACCGAATCGATTTTGCTCCGCTGGTGGAAGAAGCGGTCAATAATGTAAAGGTAACCATAATTGTTTGAATGATAATGGGAGTGAAATAAATGAATGCAGAAATCTATTTTCCCCGTGAGGGAAAATCATTCGGTCAAACCTCCGGCAAGTCCTTTGAAAACACCATCAAAAAGCTAAATGAAATTGATGTTAACATTATCTACAAAACAGAGGTCAATCTGAATGAAAAGAGCATTGCCGACGCGCTTTCCGTTACGGAGTCGGGTGATGAAAGAATCGGAATGATCTTTGTTGCCGATGCTTTGTCGTCCGATTCGTATGAGCAGGCAAAGCAGTTTTTTGAAAGTATCGGCGTTGTCGGAAAAATCAAAAAGGCGGAAGCCGAGGGGACTGACCCGGAGGAACTTAACGAGCCTGAAACATCCGGTCAGAATCCGTCATCAACGGAACATATCACCGACAACGGTGTGAGCCTTCAAACCTCTATCATCAATATTGATGATGAATATAACGGTCAAAATACCAATACAGACAGCAAAAAGCAGAAGCGTGACAAAAAGCGCAGCAAAAAAGACATCACAGATATTTCCTTGGGAGAAGTGACATTTGAAAAGGAAAAATGCTTTGCGTATTATGCGGAGTATAACAATAAGCTGATCGTGCTTCTGCCGCAGCCCGAATGTATCGATACCACATTTGATATTCTGCTTTACACGACAGCGTATGAAATCGTCAATCCCCAAAAGAAAGAGTCTTTTTGGAAAAGATTCATACCGTGTGCCGGTGACAGACCGCTTGACGTTGTAAGAAAGGTCATTTTGATTCTGGCAATATGCACGTTCGTGATCTCGTCCTATATGCTCATCAATATACTGGTCATTGAACCTGCCGTGAACGACAAAACAACGAACGGCATTAAGGATTTGTTGGTTTCCTCCAATGAGGGAGAAACCACGCCTGACGGAAAATCTGTCAGAAAGCCCACGGACGGTTCGGACGGCACATTGTCGGACTTCTCAGAACTGCTCAAGGCAAATCCCGATACGGTCGGCTGGCTGACGGTCAAGAACACCAATATTGACTATGTTGTGGTAAAACCGTCGGAGGATAAGGACAAGGAATATTACCTGTATAGAGATTTCTATGGCAACGACAGCAAATACGGCACTGTCTTTATGGACTACAGAAGTACGCTTGATTCCAAAAACCTGATCCTGCACGGTCATCATATGCAGGACGGCAGAATGTTTGCTAACCTCAAAATGTATGAGGATTTCGATTTCTACAAACAAACGCCGACAGTGACGTTCAATACCATTTACGAAAAAAGCAAGTGGAAAATTATTTCCGTGTTCAAAACAAACACACTGGAAAATCAGGGCGATTTCTTTAACTATCTCCGCGGCGATTTCGACAGTCAGTATGATTTCCTGAACTTTGTCTATCAGCTGCGTGTTCGTTCCCTGTACGACTGTCCCGTTGACATCAACGAAAATGATACGCTGCTCACGCTTTCTACGTGTGCCTATGATTTCCAGGATTTCCGTCTGATCGTGGTAGCCCGTAAGGTTCGTGACGGCGAGGACGCAGAAGTTGATATTACCAAGGCTGCGAAAAACAGCAATCCGCTTTATCCCGATGTATGGTACAATACCTATGGCGGTACCGCACCGAAAGTAACTTCTTTCCAGGAAGCATACAATGCCGGTGAGATCACCTGGTATGACGGCAAGAAAAACGGCTGGTCGGAGCAGGATGACGAAGATCTGACCAAGGAACTGAAAAAGGGCAAGCAGAATGCGATCCAGATGTTGAACGATTATGTCAACAAGCTGAACTATAACGAAAAAGAAATGCTCGAAATTCAGGATATTATCGCGTCATACAAGACACAGATCAATGATGCGAAGGACGGCTCGGAGGTCAACCGACTTTATGATGAAGCAATGAAAAAAATCCAGAAGATGAAAACCACCGAGCAGTTAGCAAGTGAAGCCGAGGAAAGCAAAAAGCGTGAGGAGAGCGAAGCAAAAGAAGCAAGTGCACGAGAACTTGCCGCTCAGAAAGAATCCGCTATTGTTGAAATGACGAACTCTATTGCAGGCAACGTCTATCGTATGACGCAGGCAAACACGGTGAACAGCCTGATCGATTCCTATAAAAAGAAAATCAATGACGCTAAGAATGCCGACGAGATCGAAAAACTCAAGAAAGAGGGTATTACCAAGCTTGCCGCTGTCAAGACAGATGATGAGCTGAAAGCGGAGGAATCCTCAAAAGCCGCAGAAACCTCGAGAAAGCAGGCAGAGGCTTCCAAACAGGCAGAAGCATCCCGACAGGCAGAGGCTTCCAGACAAGCAGAAGCATCCCGACAGGCGGAGGCTTCCAGACAAGCCGAGGCATCCCGACAGGCAGAAGCATCCAGAACCGCAGAGGAATTGAAAAACGCAAAGGCAACCGCTGTTTCCGACCTGAACGGTTATGTGGATTTGAGTGATTACGACGCCGACGGTCAGACACGGATCTGGGAATATATCACCTATTACACCAATGCCATTAACGATGCCGAAACCGTTTCTCAGGTCGATTCCTTGCTGACTTCCGCAATGAACGAAATCGACACCGTTCCGCAGAAAGAACCCGAAGTTCCTTCCAGTGAGCCTGACGAAGAAGAATCCGAAGAATAAGAACGGTGAATGAAATGAAATATGAAATGATATTTTATCATTCGGGAAAAACTGCCGAAATAGAACGGGCGGCGGCACAAAGACTGAGGCGTATCGGTCTGGAGCTGTCCGCCTCGACGGCGGCGGTTGATCCGAAGGAGCTTGCCGAGGAACTGAAAAAATCTTTGAAAAAAACCAATATTGTGTTTGTTGTCGGTGGTCTTGACGGCGGTGTTCAAAGCACAGAAAATGTTCTGTCAACCATACTTTCGTCCAACGGCTCGTCGATGAAATCCAACAAGCTAGTTGACGACGATGAAAATACTGTCTATCTTTTAAAATGCAAAAAGCAAACAATCATTGTATTTCCCGACGATACCGAGGTCATCGGCAGAATGTTTGACGCAAAGATAATTTCGGAGCTGAAGAAAACTTATTCGCTGAAAGAGGAAAAGAGTGAAACGCCATCAATGGAAAAAATCACGAAAGAACTTGATACCAACCTTTCGGGAATGAACCGTGTACGCACATCTATTAATATCGGCGGCGAACCACCGAAGAATACCGAGGGCAACAAAACCCTTAAAATGATGAAAACGGCGGTGATTGTATTCCTTTCATTGGGAATCGTACAGTTTGCCGCCGCTGCGTATCTCTTTATTACCAATATATAAAAATAACAAGCCGCTCAATGCAGTTTCAAAAATGCATTGAGCGGTTTGTTTTAGATTTCAGATCCTGGTATAAATTCTCTGTTCCGTCATCGTGCCTTTATCCGTCGATTCACCGAGAGGAGTTGTCAGAATCAGTTGTCTGCCGTCTTCGGACAAATCATAAGTAATAGACTGCTGGATCTTATCGCTGTCGGAGAAGTGAAGTTCCTGATTGATCATAATGGTAACGGTTTTGTCGTCGTATTCATAGGTGAAATCGAAAGCCTTGCCGTTTTCAATTGACATATAGCCTGTGCCCGATTTTTCAAAGGTATAAATAATATTCTGATACTGCATATCTTTAGCCGTTACATGAATGAATTCATTGCCGTTTTCGTCTAAAGCAATGTCATCGGTATATTGCCATTTTCCGATAGGATTAAATTTAAAATCGTCGCAGCCGCTCATTAAAAGTACGGACACCAACACAGACACGATCATTAAAACGGCGGCAGCCGCCGAAAATTTTCTTTTCATATGCTTCAACCTCCTGTCATCTTATCTTATTGTAACGTGATTCGGGTAAAAAATCAAGTAGCTTCTGAATTATTTTTATGTTATTTTTACTATAAATTGATACTGTAAATCCATATTACTGTTGAGAATTGTCAATATTAATGATATAATATATCATAGTTAAAAATCAGAGGTGATAGAATGAGCGTTATCGGCGGACGAATCAGAGAAATACGGATGAAAAAGGGCATTACACAAGAAAAACTCGGACAAATGATAGGCATTACTACACAGGCAGTTTCCAAATGGGAAAGGGGAGGATCCCCCGACGCGGAGATGATACCACTGATTGCTGACGCCCTCGGCGTATCCGTGAATGCACTGTTTCGTGATGAAGATAATATGAAGCTGGATACAATGATCATCAAGGAGATCAGCGCACTTGACGGAGAAGAAGCCTTTCAAAGAGCATTTTCGCTTTGCTGGGCAATTGAAATGGGTCTGACAGGGCAAAATTCCCTGAAAGATAAATTTACGCCTGATATGCTTGATACTTTACAGGACGAATATGGTCACGGCTATTATTCCAAACTGCTGTTTGACAATGGGCTTGTCTGTGCAAGACTGTCCAAGGACTGCCGCTATTTCTTTTTAATGCCGCAGCCCGACAGCGGTTTCAAAGAATATGTCTGTTCGGTGGAAGAATTATCCGATACGTTTGCGCTTTTGTCGGACAAGAAAATACTGGAAGTGATATTTTATATGTATCATCGAAAAAATACTCCCGTTTCCCTTTCACTCATCGCACAAAATATTGGTTTGGATGAAAGAAAAACAGAATTACTGATGAAAAAGCTGTGCGACGGCAATCTTGCCGCTTGTACAGAGGTGGAAACGGAACACGGTGAGATCAAGACCTATACCTACCGCCAAGAATGCAGCCTTATACCACTTCTTTTTTATGCAGGAGAGCTGAGAGAACAAAAAATTCTGAATTTTGTAACGCTGTTCCACAGAAATCAACCGTTATTTTAATTTTTCAACCGCTGTTTCAGCTTGTGTAGAAACCGTTGGTTGCATATAAATGAAGATCATCGTAAAATAATATTCAAAAGGAGTGTTGCAATATGGAAAAATTCAGCCTGCTTTATCCCAAAAATGAAATATCCTCGGAAAAAATTCTCACAGAAGAAGCCGTTAACGACCTTTCCATCGATTATATCTGCGAAAAGCTGACAGGGGAACGATATGAACAAAACGTCATTAAAAATATAATGATAAAAATACAAAGCAACCCCAATATTATCCGTTACCGAAATGATGTGTTTGATGACATCTATCATTTTCCGAAACTTAGGGAAAGAATTCAGGAACTTTTGGACGAGCTTGCTTATTTGAAAGATCTGGAAAAATCCGCGAAGGATGCGACCGCCGCACCGATCTGGCAGCTCATTAATCGACTTCAGGAACTTGATATTTATATTAACTGTATTTCGGGAATCAACGAATCATTGAGTGAGCATGATATCAAATCCGAGGGTCTGAAAAGCCTGAAAGAATATGTGTCATCCGTTTATCACGACAGCGGTTTTGCCTATCTGAGAGAGGATATTAAATCACTTGTCGCAGAGATCGGTTCTGTAAGAAGTATTTCTCTCGGCGTGAATCTTGACAGCCGTATGGTTCCGACCGAAATCGGAATCGTTTCGCTGAATGACCAGCCTTTTTCAAAACCGGGATTTTTGAATAAATTTCTTGATTTTGCTGCCAAAAAGAGCGAAATTCACAGCGGCGCTAACTTTGATGGAATGACCAAAATTCATACGGTCGGCAAGGTCAGCGGCGATGACCCCTTGATGTCGAACCTCAGCCGCGTTGTTACCGAAATGCTCGGCACAACTGTCAAACAGTTGAAAAGCAAGCTGTCGCGCTATACCAATATCAGCGGTTACAGCCTGACAAAATTGATCCCTGAATTTCTGTTCTATATACGCTGGGCGGATTTTATCGATAAAGTAGTCGCTCTTGGTATTCCAATGTGTAAGCCGATCATTACCGATAATCAAAACCGTGAAATGTTCGCGGAGAGTATCTATAACTTTAAACTGGCAGTTCAGCGCACAAGCGGTAAGGATTTTGAAATTATTTACAATGATATGGAGTTTACGCCCGAACACAGGATCTATATTATGACAGGTCCAAACAGAGGCGGCAAAACCACCATCACACAAGCGGTCGGACTGGTATTTCTGATGGCACAGTGCGGTATCTATGTTCCTGCCGAAAAACTGACGATCAGTCCTGTTGACAGCATTTATACCCATTTTCCCGCCGATGAAAACAAAACTGTCAATCTCGGCAGACTGGGCGAGGAATCCAAACGTATGAATGAAATCTTCGGTATGGCGACCAACGAAAGTTTGCTGCTTTTCAATGAATCCCTTGCCACAACATCCTTCGCTGAAGGCTTGTATATCGCCAAGGACGTTGTCAAGGCACTCCGCTATCTCGGCGCAAGAACCATATTCAATACCCATATGCACGAACTGGCAATGACGCTTGATGAGGTGAACGGCAATATTGAGGGTGACAGTAAGGTGGCAAGTATCATTACAGGCATACACGACGGACAGCGTTCCTATAAAATTTTCCTTGCACCTCCCGAAGGCGTGAGTTATGCGCAGGACATTGCCAAAAAATACGGCGTGACCTTTGAGCAATTAACCCAACGTATTCAAAATACATAATATCAGTACAGGGTAAAAACCTGAACAACATAAAAAATCTTTTTGAAATTCGACCTTTCGGGGTCGAATTTTTTTGTTTTTATCGGGATTATTGAAGGGATTCATCAAACGATTCCTTCCGATTATCCGAAAGGGGGAAAGGTATGAAGCAGAAAATAAGGAAAGGAAGTGCAAAACGTGAGCAATGTAATAAAGCTTACTCAAAACTGTGTGTTCGTCACCGAAATCTATATATGATACCGCACTGCTCAAAAGTGACGGGGAGTTGGTTAAAATTATCGGAGATAGCCGAACCGATCCCACAGACCGAAACCGATCATCGTTTTCTCAAAACAGGGAAGTATAAAACCTATTATGCCCTGAACGGTAATACCTTAATGCTTGTTGACGGGGGCGACGATGAAGATGGAGAATAAATCGATAAGACTGACGTTTACGGGTATCCTGACTACGGCGGCAGTGTATTTTGATATGCTTGCCGTGCCCGTGCTAGTGCTGATCGCCGCAATGGCAGCGGATTATATAACAGGTATGACAGTGGCGTGGTTCAGATCGGAAATTTCAAGCAGACAGGGCATTAAGGGAATCGTGACAAAAGTGTGTTATATGGCACTGGTAGCAGTGGCAATGGGTGTTGACTATATCCTTTACGGCACAATGGCGCTTGTCAATATCGAACTTCCGCAAACAACGATTCTGGGATTGCTCGTAACCATATGGCTCATCATCAATGAGATGATCAGTATTCTGGAAAACCTGTCAAAAATCGGCGTTCCGATACCGCCGTTTCTGACAAAGGTGATCCGCAGATTAAAAATATCAACCGAAAATAAAGGAGAGGAATCATAATGGCAACGAAAATTTATTTAAGTCCGTCCAATCAAAACGGCAATCTGTACGCATACGGAAACACAAATGAAATGGAGCAGTGCAACCGCATTGCAGACGCTGCTAAAACCGCATTGGAACGCTGCGGTTTTACGGTGAAAAAAGCACCGAAAGGTCAGGCAATGTCAACCACCATTACCGAGAGTAACGCCTGGAAGCCTGACCTTCATATGTGTATTCATACCAATGCGGGCGGTGGAAACGGTACAATGTGTATGGTTTACAGCAAAGCAACCGAAAATATGAAGTATGCCACACCGATTTATAACGCTGTTCAGGCAGTGACACCCGGTAAAACCGAGTACGGTGTGCGTGAAATGCCCGAACTGGCAGAACTGAACGGCACCAACTGTATTGCCGTTTATACCGAGGTGGATTTTCACGATAATACAACGATCGCAAAATGGCTTGTCAATAATCCGCAGACCGTAGGCGAAGCCTTTGCAAAAGGCGTGTGCAGTGCGTTCGGCATTGCATACAAAGCACCGTCAACAGCGTCAAGTACCGTTAACAATGGCGTTTCCGATACAAAAACACTTTATCGTGTACAAGTTGGTGCGTTTGCCGACAGAAACAATGCCGAAGCGTATTTGAAAAAGCTTCAAGCGGCAGGCTATACCGACGCATTTATTACGAATTGATTTCTTGACAAAGAAAATCAGATATGCTATACTTTATCCGTCAGCTGATCAAAAAGTAAATCATTGATCTGCCACCGGGGTGCGCGCCCACACGGGGCAAATCATAGAAATGTCATATACTTAAAAATCAATTATTGATCTGCCACCGGGTAGTATAGTGAATGTTGTACATTCGCTTGTGTATCATTAGGTCTTTGAAGATACACGGGCGAATGTTTTTATTTTGATTTTTCGGAGGTAAAAATATGAATATGAAATGGAAGAACCCTTTTAAAGCATTAACAAAATTTGAGCTTGTGCTGTGGCTCAGCTCCATTGTGATTGTTTCGCTGTCGTTCCTGCTGTCACCAAGCGGCGATCTCCTTACACTGACGGCTTCGCTGATTGGAGTAACGGCATTGATCTTTGTTGCAAAGGGTATGGTGATTGGACAAGTGCTGACGGTTGTTTTTGCGGTGTTTTACGGTACGATTTCTTTCTTTTTCGGTTATTACGGAGAAATGATCACCTATCTGTGTATGACCTCACCCATTGCGGTTTTTTCGGTGATTTCGTGGCTCAGACACCCATATGAGGAATCATCAGAGGTAGAAGTAAATACGCTCAAACGTTGGCGAATCTTTCTTATGCTGATACTGGCGGCGATCGTCACAGCGGCATTTTATTTTATTCTCGGTTTTCTTGGAAATGCCAATCTCCTCATCAGTACCCTTT
Organism: uncultured Ruminococcus sp.; assembly: GCA_902803805.1. GTDB lineage: Bacteria > Bacillota > Clostridia > Oscillospirales > Acutalibacteraceae > UBA1213. The sequence goes on along the minus strand of CADCRH010000019.1, from coordinate 14,550 downwards.
CCGTAACAACTAGCTTTCTGGCATCGTTTCTGACACTTTTGCGCAGTCCGTATTATGCCCTTGCCTATGGAGCCAACGATATTGTTTTAATGATTCTCTGGACGCTTGCCACCATTGTCAACATTTCATACCTTCCGATGATAATATGCTTCGCAATGTTTTTTGCCAACGACCTTTATGGCTTCCTCAACTGGCAAAAAATGAAAACCCTTCAAAATTCATAATGCATAATTCATAATTCATAATTACCCTACGGGTAAACAAGCACGATTCTGCTGACATCAGAAATTAAGAAGATGATCATTCCTGGATTTTTCTTTCACTGAAAAATCCGACTAAGTATCATTAATAGATACATTAAGTCGGATTTTTTGTTTAGAAGATTGATTTTTCAAGTCCATCACTGACGGCTCTCCGCAGGATAATTATGCATTATGCATTATGAATTATTTTGGGCAGGTGATGCGGGCAATGTCCTCGATGGTGTGGTGGAGTTTGAGGACGATTTCGGTGTCGGCGGCACGGTAGTACATTTCTTTTCCTTTGCGGCTGGAAATGATAAGACCGGCACTTTTCAGCAGACGCAAATGATGAGATACCGCAGGACTGGTCATTTCGGTTGCGGCGGCAATATTGATGACACATTCCTCACAGTGGCACAAAAGCCAAAAAATACGCAGTCTGCTAGGGTCGCCAAGCTGCTTCATTGCTTCGGCAACGGTTTTGATTGTTTCCACAGTCGGCATATGTTCGATCAATTCGTTGTCGTCCGTAATATGGTTAAGGTCGCTCATAGTAACTCTCCCGATACATAATTAATATTATTATTGTAACCTATCTCGCATATAAAATCAATATATATCCGATAATAAAAATAAATGATTAAATATTTGTTTAATTATACTATTGACAGGAAACGGAGAAAGTGGTATATTAAATTTAACAATTAAACAATCGTTAAATTTAATTCATCTAATTCTTTGGGAGGTTTTACTATGAAAAAAACATACAAGATCGAGGTTGACTGTGCTAACTGCGCCGCTAAAATGGAGGAAGCCGCTAAGAAAACCGAGGGCGTAAAGGACGCCAGTGTGAACTTTATGACACTGAAAATGGCTGTTGAGTTTGAGGACGGTGCAGACCGTGATGCAGTAATGGACAACGTTTTCAAGGCTTGCAGAAAGATCGAACCTGACTGCGAGATCTACTACAAAAAATAATTGTTAAAGAAGTGGTTCCTATGACAAAGAAGCAGAAAAAAAATCTTATTAGAATTATTGTTGCAGTAGTGCTGATGGTCGCACTCCTGTTTTTGCCTGTTGACGGGATAGTGAGGTTTGCTTTGTTTCTAATTCCGTATCTGATTATCGGCTATGATATTTTGATCAAGGCAGGAAAGGGCATTATTAACCGTCAGCCGTTTGATGAATGTTTTTTGATGGCGGTAGCGACCATTGGTGCAATGGCAATCGCACTTGTTGAAAACGGCGATTACACCGAAGCCATTGCCGTTATGCTGTTTTATCAGATAGGTGAATGGTTCCAAAGTTATGCCGTGGGCAAAAGCCGAAAGAATATCAGTGAACTGATGGATATTCGTCCCGACTATGCGAATATTGAGGACGAGAACGGCAGTCTTGAACAGGTTGATCCCGATGATGTGGAAATCGGTACCGTGATTGTGGTTCAGCCGGGTGAAAAAGTACCGATTGACGGCATTGTTGCTGAGGGTTCATCAACACTTGACACAGCGGCACTGACAGGTGAAAGTCTGCCGAGAAACATAAAAGCCGGCGATGAAGTGATCAGCGGCTGTATCAACAATAATGGCTTGCTGAAAATCCGCACCACAAAGGAATTCGGAGAATCGACCGCTTCCAAAATACTTGACCTTGTGGAAAATGCAAGCTCGAAAAAATCCAGGTCTGAAAATTTTATCACGAAGTTTGCAAGAGTCTATACGCCGATCGTCGTTTTCTCAGCGCTTGCACTTGCTGTGCTGCCGCCGTTGGTACAAATGATAATTGGCAATAATACAGAGTGGGGAACGTGGATCTACCGTGCGCTGACATTCCTTGTTATCAGTTGTCCTTGTGCGTTGGTGGTCAGTGTGCCGCTGAGCTTTTTTGCAGGAATCGGCGGTGCGAGCCGTGAGGGTGTATTGGTCAAGGGTTCCAATTATCTTGAAATTCTTGCCGATACCAAAACGGTTGTTTTTGACAAGACGGGAACACTGACAAAAGGTGTTTTTGAAGTAACAGCAGTCCATCCCGAAATCATTGATAAAAACGAACTGCTTCATCTTGCCGCGCACGTTGAAAGATATTCCAAGCACCCGATCGCCAATTCGTTACGGGCAGCATATGCCGACGAAGCGGACGAATGTTCTGTTGAAAACGTTGAGGAAATTGCAGGTCACGGCGTAAGAGCTGCTGTGAACGGTGATGTGATCTGTGTCGGAAATGAAAAAATGATGAAGTCTGTGAGTGCGAAAATCACGTCCTGCGGTCACGAGCATACAGGAACGGTGATTCACGTTTCGCGCAACAGTGAGTATATCGGTCATATTGTCATATCGGATGTTGAAAAGCCGACTTCCCAACAGGCAGTCAAGGCATTGAAACATTCGGGCATACGCAAGACGGTGATTTTGACAGGTGATTCAAAAGCCGTTGCCGAAAAGGTCGCAAAGGATTTGAAAGTTGATTCGGTTTACAGTGAACTTTTGCCTGCGGATAAAGTCAGCAAAGTCGAGGAATTGTTAAGCGAAAAGTCACAGAAAGAAACGCTCGCATTTGTCGGTGACGGCATTAATGACGCCCCTGTGCTGTCAAGAGCGGATATAGGAATTGCGATGGGCGCGATGGGTTCGGATGCCGCAATTGAAGCCGCCGATATTGTTCTGATGGATGATGACCCGTTGAAAATATCAAAGGCGATCAAGATTTCACGTAAATGTATGCGTATTGTTAAAGAGAACATATGGTTTGCGATTGGCATAAAAGTTGTATGTCTGATATTGGGTGCAATAGGTCTTGCCAATATGTGGGTAGCAATTTTCGCTGATGTAGGTGTAATGGTTCTTGCTGTACTTAACGCAATAAGAGCAATGTTTGTGAAAAGACTCTGATCGGAGTGTAATCGGCGGAATCCGCTTTATCCGTATGTTACCGATATTTCGGCGATTTCTGATTTGCTGGGGGAATATATCGATACCCCCAAGGAGGATATTTTTGAAAAAAGATTTCAAAAAGACGGTTGGCACTTTTGAAAATGCGGACAAACCATCATCCGTCGGTTGAGAAAGTTGTGAATAAAAGACTATATTCTTTGCAATAGATTCATTCAAAAGGAAGTGAGAACGTGCAGCAATATAATGTCACGGGAATGTCTTGTGCGGCGTGTCAGGCACGAGTCGAAAAAGCGGTTTCGGTGGTTGATGGTGTAACGTCCTGTTCGGTCAGCCTTTTGACCAACTCAATGGGAGTGGAGGGCAGCGCTTTGCCGTCCGATATTATCAAGGCGGTCGAAAAGGCGGGTTATGGAGCGTCACCGAAAGAATCATCAAAAAGCAGTGACTACAGCGCAAGGCTTGCCGCCGAGGAAGAAGCACTAAAAGACAAGGAAACACCAAAGCTGAGAAAACGGTTGATTGCTTCTGTGGTGTTCCTGTTGATACTGATGTATTTTTCAATGGGTGCCCATATGTGGGGCTGGCCTGTACCGCCGTTTATGGTAGGAAATCACGTTGCAATGGGATTAGTACAGCTTCTGCTGTCGGGAATCATAATGGTGATCAATCAGAAATTCTTTGTCAGCGGCTTCAAAAGTCTTTTTCACGGTGCGCCAAATATGGATGCGCTGATTACGCTTGGCTCGTCGGCGGCATTTCTCTACAGTACGGTGATACTGTTTGCAATGACTGTTGCGCAGACGAACGGCGACAGTGAAGCGGTGATGTCTTATATGAATGAATTTTATTTTGAATCCGCGGCAATGATTCTGACACTGATCACCGTAGGAAAAATGTTGGAAGCCTATTCCAAAGGCAAAACGACCGACGCTTTAAAAACCCTGATGAAACTGGCTCCGAAAACCGCCGCTGTCATTCGTGACGGCAAGGAAATGACAGTGCCGATCGATGAAGTGATGACAGGTGATATTTTTGTTGTCCGTCCGGGCGAGAATATTCCCGTTGACGGTGTTGTGATCGAGGGGGAAAGCGCCGTTGACGAAGCGGCTCTTACAGGAGAAAGTATTCCCGTTGACAAAACGGTGGGCAATACCGTTTCATCCGCAACGCTCAATACATCGGGATTTCTGAAATGCCGTGCCACAAGAGTGGGCGAGGACACCACGCTTTCGCAAATCATTGCGATGGTCAGTGACGCCGCCGCCACCAAAGCACCTGTAGCAAAAATTGCCGATAAAATATCGTCGGTGTTTGTTCCTGCGGTCATCTCACTGGCGGTTATCACTACGGTGATATGGCTCCTGCTCGGTGTGCCTGTAGGTACGGCGCTTGCCAAGGGAATCTGTGTGCTGGTGGTTTCCTGCCCGTGTGCGTTGGGGCTTGCCACTCCCGTTGCGATTATGGTGGGCAACGGAATGGGTGCCAAAAACGGTGTACTGTTTAAAACTGCCGAGGCTTTGCAGGAAACGGGCAGAGTACAGATCATCGCACTTGACAAAACGGGAACGATCACCAACGGAAAACCAAAGGTAACGGACATCGTTCCGTCTGACGGTGTGTCGGAAGATGACCTGCTGTTCTGCGCCGTATCTCTTGAAAGCAAAAGCGAACATCCGTTGGCAGGCGCGATTGTGGAATACGCAAAGGAGAAAAACATCCAACACGCCGATGTGTCGGAATTCAAGGCGGTTGTCGGAAATGGTCTTTCCGCAGAACTTGACGGCAAAATGCTGTACGGCGGAAATGAAAAATTCCTATCATCAATGATAAAGATAACCGATGAGGTGAAACAACGGCTTGACACATTGTCATCCGAGGGTAAGACGGCAATGCTTTTTGCAAGGGAAAATCAGCTTCTCGGAATGATTGCCGTAGCCGACACCATTAAAGATGATTCCGCACAGGCAGTCAAAGAACTGAAAAATATGGGCATACACGTTGTAATGCTCACGGGCGATAATGTCCGTACCGCACAGGCAATCGGAAAAGCGGCAGAAGTGGATGAAGTCATTGCGGAAGTTCTCCCCGACGGAAAAGAAAGCGTCATACGAAAGCTGAAAGAAAAGGGCAGAACCGCTATGGTAGGTGACGGCATTAATGACGCACCAGCGCTCACAAGAGCAGATGTCGGCATTGCGATAGGAGCAGGAACAGACGTTGCCATTGACGCGGCGGATGTCGTTCTGATGAAAAGCAGACTTTCGGACGTATCAGCGGCAGTCAGACTTTCGCGTCAGACCTATCAAAATATTATTGAAAATCTGTTTTGGGCATTCATTTATAATCTGCTGTTGGTACCAATGGCGGCAGGTGTTTATACGTCATTCGGTCTGACAATGAATCCTATGTGGGGAGCGGCGGCAATGAGTCTTTCAAGCGTTTTTGTCGTAACGAACGCACTTCGCCTGAATCTTTTGAATATCCACAGTACCAAGCACGATAAAAAGCAAAGATACGCTTTGGCGGCAGAGAAAATTTTGTCCGACAAAGAAATAACCACAGAAGGTGATTATATAACGAAAACCATTGAAATTAAGGGAATGATGTGTCCCCACTGCGAAGCGACTGTCAAGCAAGCGCTTGAAGAAGTTGATGGTGTGACAAATGCCGAGGTCAGCCACGAAAAAGGAACGGCAGTTGTCACGTTTTCCGCAGATGTTGACGATCAAGGGTTAAAAACAGCCGTGGAAGCAAAGGGCTATCAAGTCAGGAAAATCAGATAAAAAATCGATCCGATCATTCGCCGGCTGTGCGAGTGATCGGATTTTCTCATATGAATGATGCATTATAAATTTTCAATTTTTGTTGACTTTTTGGGGAATATAAATTATGATAGGGATAAGTATTTTTTGTATGGAAATTGAAAATATGGAGATGATGAAATGAATACGGAAGAAATACTGAATAAAGCCGACGAGGTCGCAAAGGAGCTTGTTAAGGTTACAGGCGGATTTAATATTACAGAAGAACAGTTCCTTGATGTGATTCAGGAAAGTATTGCGCCTGTTGAAAAATTCTTTGCCAATTATGTTTGTGCCATTATGGAAATCGAAACAAAATTTAAAGTTCTGAATGAACAGTTTTCTTTAAAATATGACGGAAATCCTATTGAATCCATCAGTTCGCGTGTGAAGGACTATGACAGTATTATACGCAAGATCATTAAGAAAAATCTGCCGCGCAATCTGGAAGCCATCGAGGAAAATATCAACGATATTGCGGGCGTCAGAGTGGTGTGCTCATTCGTTGAGGATATTTACAGACTGGCAGACTGCCTGTTGCAGCAGGACGATATTACACTGATTCGTAAAAAGGACTATATTCAAAATCCGAAGCCGACAGGCTACCGCAGTCTGCATTTGATCGTTTCGGTTCCGATTTTTCTGGAAAACGAAAAAAAGCTGGTCAAGGTCGAAGTGCAGCTCAGAACAATGGCGATGGATTTTTGGGCAAGTCTGGAGCACAAACTCCGCTATAAAAAGAATCTTTCTCCGGAAAAACTGGAAATGCTTTCCAATGAACTTGCTGACTGTGCCGATGTCAGCGCGTCACTTGACAGCCGTATGCAGAATGTCAGGAATCTTTTGATAGAATAATGAGGATGGAAATTGTAATGTTAATTTCCGTTTCAAAACCGGCAGTGAAAGGAAAATCGGAATAGGTGATGAAACCAAAAAAACGAATGATCTACTGCTACATAATCATTACTTTTGGACTGCTGATCGTGCTGTATTTTGGAAATAGCGGTATTGACTTTTTGACGGGAAGATGGCTCAATGAATCTGTCAGACAGGTGGCTGCCGATCTGATGCGTCTGTATGGGACATTGGCTGCCGTCATAGCGGCAGGGGTTATTTTTGTCAGGGAGAACAACAAAAAATGATCTTAAACTGTCAGTTTTGTTTTCAGATACAGTAAAATTTTCTTTTCGCGCCGTGATACCTGTACCTGTGTCATACCAAGTATCTGCGCCGTTTTTGACTGCGTAAGACCTTTGTAAAAACGAAGTTGGATCAACTGTCGGTCGCGCTCGTCAAGTTTGTCGATCTCGGATTTCAGCGACAAAATCTCGGTAAGATTTTCGTCGGGCGGCATTACGGGAATATCGCTTTGTGATTCTCCCTCGTCGCTGCTGACCGTCAGAGAAACCGGCTGCATAGAGGCGGACATTGCCTCGGCGATTTGTTCCGGTTCCATTCCCATTTTTTCCGAAAGTTCACCAACTGTCGGTTCACGTCCGTTTTCGGCAGAAAAATTTTGTATTTCACGGCTGACCTTTAACGAAAGCTCTTTTAAGCTGCGTGATATTTTCACTGCACCGCCGTCACGGAACAGCCGTTTGATCTCGCCAATGATAACAGGTACGGCATAGGTTGAAAATTGAAAGCCAAGTTTGCTGTTGAATTTGTCTGCCGCCTTGATCAGTCCGATACAGCCTGCCTGATATAAGTCGTCATATTCTATTCCACGTCCTCTGAACCGTTTTGCACAGGAGTGAACCAGTCCGAGATTTTCTTCTACCGTGACACAGCGGTTATGCATTATTCACCCTCAAAGAAAGCTTTTTGGTCAGCGTGACGGTGGTACCGGCATTCGGCTTTGAACGGACTTTGACATTATCCGTGAAACTCTGCATTACCGCAAAGCCCAAGCCTGCACGTTCGTTACCGGGCGCGGTGGTAAAAAGCGGCTCCATCGCCTTGTCAATATTCTCTATGCCGCAGCCTTTGTCACGAATCTTAATGGTGACAGTACCGCCTTCAAAGATTTTGACATTGATGTATATTTTGCCGATGGTGTCGCCGTATGCGTGGACAACACAGTTGGTCACGGCTTCACTGACGGCGGTGCGTATGTCGTTCAGCTCTCCCACCGTCGGGTCAAGACCGAGGATAAACGCGCCGACTGCCGACCGTGCAAAGGCTTCGTTTGAAGATTTGCTGTCAAATGTAAACGAAACTTCATTTTGCAGCTTCATACAATTCTCCCCCTTGTTCGATAATGTTTAATGCGCCCAAACCCGAAAGGTTCATTATGCGTTCCAGACTTTCGGGAACATTGACCGCCTTTGTACTGCCGCCGTAAAGCAGCATCATACGGTAGCGCCCCATTATCAGACCGATTCCCGAACTGTCCATAAATGTCACTCCCGAAAAGTCAAGGCGAAGCACGGAGGGTTTGTTCAGTTGGATGAGCGAATCTGTTGCCTCGCGTATTTCACGGGCAGTATGATGGTCGATTTCGCCTTTCAGATAAATCGTAAGAATATTTCCGTCATAGCTTGTTTTAGGATACAAAATACCAACTCCCGACACCTGATTAAATTTGCATAAACATCATAGCATTTTTACCTGTGATATTTTGACGAAAACAGAAATCCGCCGCCGTAAAATTCTTACGGCGGCGGATTTTGGCATATATCACTGTCAAAGCGAATACTGTTTATAGAAGCGTTGTGACGAGCTTTTCAATGTCTTTCATATTTTCGGTCGGTTCAAATCTTGCGATCACCTTGCCTCACGGTCAACAACGAACTTTGTAAAGTTCCATTTGATGTCGGGATTGTCTTTGTAGTCCGCAAGAGAAACACTTTCATTTTTTTGTATTGGTGATGGTATGATCGTAAATGCTCATTTTGATACCATTTATTTTATCTATCTTCTTTATATTTGTCAAGTGTGTTGATGATTTTTTATGAATAACCGATAGACTTGAAGAATATAAATTCATAGACAAAATAATGGGAAAGGATTTTTATTTATGGAATATCAGCTCAAAAAGGAAAAGTGTCCTACCTGTGAAACCGTGCTGGAAGCGACAAGCGAACAGCCTGTAGATCTGGATTTCAGCCTGCCCGATTACTGTCCCGACATTGAACGAATTCTGAAATGCCGTATCTGTCCGTCCGTTACCTCGAAGAATATTTCAGGTGACAGGCTTGATGTTGACGGAATTGCGGTGATACGTCTTTATTATCTTGACGCGAAAAAGCAGGCGATACGCATATGTGAGCATACCAGTCCGTTTTCCTGTTCGTTTACCCTGAAAGAAGCGTCACAGGACTTTGTACCCGTCGTGCGGCTTCGTACCGAATATTTAAACTGCCGTGCTTTAAGTCCACGCCGTTTGGATATCCACGGTGCCTTTTCGGTTTGTGCGGTGGTGTATAAAAGGGCATTCAGGGAATATTGCTGTAACGTTGAGGGCGACGACATTCAGCAGAAAAAGCACAGCGAGCAGATCAGCAGCCTTTGCGGTATCGGACAGCAGCAGTTTTCCGTCAGCGAGGTGCTTGATATAGGGCAGGGCAAAGGTTCCCCCGAAGGAATTCTGCGTTCGGAGCTGAACGTCAATGTTCACGACTGCCGTGCCGTGTCGGATAAGCTGATGTTAAAGGGCGAAGCAGTTTTGCGGATTTTGTATATCACCGATATTGAAACAGGCGCTCAGGATACAATGACCTTTCAGATTCCCATTAGTCAGGTGGTCGATGTTCAGGGGATCACGGAGCAAAGCCAGAACGAGATCAATGTTGACATACTGAACTATGATGTGTCATTGAAATCGGAGTATGATGAAAGCAGTACACTTGTCACACTGGACGCAAAACTTTGTGCGACCGTCTGGGCTTACGAAAGCCAGAGCATTGATGTGATAGACGATGTTTATTCTACCGCATATGAGCTTGATATGACACAGAAACAAACCGGTTTTACACGTCTTTTATCTGTTTCCGATGAAATGGTTTCCGCAAAAGCTGATGTCAGCATTACCGATGGCAGTATTACCAAAATTATCGATATATGGAGCGACAGTGTGAATTCAATTGCTTCCTATGAAAACGATGTTCTTACCGTAAAAGGCAAGGTCAACTGCGGTATCTTTGCCCTTGACGGTGACGGTGTTCCGTTTTATGCGGAAAGAGCGGTTGAATTTTCTGTGTCACCGAACGTTCCAAAGGAGCTTTCCGATGTTCGTGTTCATACTTGTCTTGTTCCCGTACTGGGTTTCAGGATAACAGGCAACAATACGATCGAGATCAGCGCCGACATTGCGATGAATGCTGCCATATTTGAAAACCGTTCCTGCAAAGCCGTCACCGAGGTAGGCGCAGGCGAAGAAAACAAGCGTGAAAAGGACAAAACAGCCGCTTTGACCCTTTACTATGCCGACGAAGGCGAAAGTCTGTGGAGCATTGCCCGTCAATATTGCACCTCTGTCGAAGCGATTCGCCTTGAAAACGAGCTTTCCGATGAAACCGTCAATGCCATAGGAATGATTTTAATACCAATGTAAATGAATGCATAATTCATAATGCATAATTCATAATTCATAATTACCCTGCGGGCAGCAGGAAGAAGTGACAGCGACGGAAGAAGCCGGAATATTGATTTTTGATTTTTCATTAAACTGGAGGAGATTGACGCAGTGGAGGAAAGAAATATCTATAAGGATATATCACAGCGCACGGGCGGTGATATATACCTTGGTATCGTGGGACCTGTACGTACGGGAAAATCAACCTTTATCAAACGTTTTATGGATACGCTTGTGATTCCGAATATTGTTAACGAAACACAGCGTGAGCGCGCAAATGACGAGCTTCCTCAGTCGTCCGCAGGAAGAACCATAATGACGACCGAGCCGAAATTTATTCCCGAAAATGCCGTTGAGGTCAAACTTGATGACACATCAAGCTTTAGAGTAAGAATGATAGACTGTGTCGGCTATATAGTTCCGAGTGCATTGGGCTACATAGAGGACGAAGAACCTCGTATGGTGAAAACACCGTGGTTTGACGAGGCGATCCCGTTCGATATGGCAGCCGAAATCGGTACCAAAAAGGTCATTACCGACCATTCAACGATAGGACTGGTAATTACCACAGACGGCTCCGTGAGTGATATTGAACGAAGTGAATACGAGGAAGCCGAAGCAAGAGTGATCAACGAGCTGAAAGAAATCAATAAACCGTTTATCATTCTTTTGAACTCGGCTGATCCGACCTCACGAGCTTGTCGGGAATTGGCGAAAAACCTGACAAATAAATACGGCGTTCCTGTGGAAGCCGTCAGTTGTGCCGACCTTGACGAAACGGAAATCAAGAGAATACTGGCAAGAGTGCTGTTTGAATTCCCTGTAAAGGAAATCAAAGTCGATATGCCGAAATGGGTATCTTCACTGGAGCAGAGTCATAAGCTCAGAAGCACACTGTTCAGTGTGATACAGTCAAGCGCAAAACGTGCAGAAAAAATCCGTGAGGTCAGCGATATTGCCGACAGTATTTCAAAATGCGAATATGTCACACTTGCCGAAACCAGTGCCGTTGACCTCGGAAAAGGTCACGCACGGTTAAAAGTGGAACTGGACAGTTCGCTGTTCTATAAAGTTCTGGGAGAAAAAACGGGATTGGAGGTCAGCGATGAGGGAGGACTCCTCGATGCAATGATGGAACTTTCGGAGATGAAAAAGAAATATGAAAGGGTACAGCAGGCATATAATGACGTCAACGAAAGCGGTTACGGAATCGTAATGCCGAGTATGGATGAGCTGACACTGGAAGAACCCGAAATTATCAAGCAGGGCGGCAGATACGGAATCAGACTTCGTGCCAATGCGCCGTCGGTTCATATGATGAAAACAACCATCAAAACGGAGGTAACACCTATCGTTGGTTCGGAGCAGCAGAGCGAAGAATTGGTGTCTTATCTTCTTCGGGAGTTCGAGGAGGACCCATCAAAAATATGGGAATCGAATATCTTCGGAAAATCACTTCATGAACTTGTCAACGAGGGCTTGCACAATAAGCTGTACAGAATGCCTGCCGACGCACGGAATAAACTGAAGGAAACCATAGAGCGCATTATTAATGATGGCTGTAACGGACTGATCTGTATTATTCTGTAAGAGCCTGTTTAATATCTGTGCCAAAAAGCTATGCGGTGCTAAGATTTTAAACAGGCTCTTAAACAAGCTCTAAGACAGGGCAAAAAATAACCGCTGTAGAACAGCTCTACAGCGGTTATCCAGTTATTCGGCGCTTTTCAGTGCTTTTTGAAGCCATACGTCGCCGATGTCAAGGGCAAGGAAAAGATTGGGCTTTTCGCTTGATTTAACGATCGCCTTTCGCGGGCTGACATTGATGTCGGTGCTTAAAAGCTGTATTGCCACTTTGTCGGCAATGTCAAGTTCTCCTTGCTTCTGCTTGGATTTTATTGTAAGCTTCACGACATACTTGTCTTTCATATCTCCGTAATAAAGAACATCTCCGCTGCGTACAAGCGGCTTGTTTTTATATTGGAAAAATTCGTTTTTAACCTCTGCCATAAACTCCCTCCGTTCTGTCGGGTTAAAAATTTACATAGACAGGTAGTTTTTGAGAAGTATTTCCAACAAATCGTCCCTGTCAATTTTGCGTATCAGGTTTCGTGCATTATTGTGAGTGGTGATATATGTCGGATCCTCTGACAAAATATAACCTACAATCTGGTTAATCGGATTATAACCTTTTTCCTCCAATGACTGATAAACAGTTGTGAGGATTGACTTTATACTCTCGTCCTTATTGTCCGAAATCGAGAATATCATCGTCTTATCGTGCATTTTATACCACCTCCGTATTAGTTATATTACCACATTTATTCGCAAATTACAATATAATTTTATAGAAAATTGTTATTAATTTACAATTTTTTTATTAAAGGGCGATTTTTTGTACCGGAAATAAAGAATAATGGATCATCAATCATCTTTATATCGTTTAACGGCTGCAAAAATTCTTCCGCACCCCCGCAGGGCAATTATGAATTATCTCGTTTTGATGGTGACGTTTTTGGAAGCGAGGTTTTGGGTGATTTTGTCCACGATTTCCTGAACCTCGGTGGAGGAAAGTGTGCGTTCGTTGGAGGAGAATTCAAAACGCAGCGTAATTCTGTGGATGGTTTCGGTGTCGTAGGTGTCAACCAACTTGACACCCTTGAGCAGCTCGGTGCCGATGCTTTTCCAACAGGAACGAAGCTCATCATATTGAACGTTCTGGGGAATGTCAAGGCTCAGATCGTATTCGATGGACGGATATTTTGATGGTTCATCATAAATGATAGCACTGTCCTCGGCAGAAGCAAAGAGATTGATGTCGATTTCAGCAAATACAGTATTGCCCTTTTTGTCGATATTTTTGTTGACAACAGGGTGAGCAATACCGATTTTTCCGATCACTTTTCCATCAAGAATGATCTGATTGAGGTTGATCGGATGTTCATAACTGTGGTCGGGCTGACAGCTTACAAAGGCAAGTTCTTTATGTTTAACGTCGTCCGTAACAGATACCAGAATATCACGAAGTCTGAAATACAGATCTTTAATGTTGGTCACTTTGCTGAAAAGAGTAATGGCAAGATTTTTGTTTTCGATACAAAGATTATTTTCATCAAGACCGTTGACAACTCTGCCAATCTCAAAGATACCGAATTCAGGGGCGTAGGAAACGTTGCTTTTTACCTGACAAAGCTGTGTTGGTATCATAGAGTTTCTGAGCGTTTCGATATTCGGGTTGGTAGCGTTGGCAAGACGAACGTTATATTCCACGGGAATACCGAGGGCTTTCAATTCGTCATTGTATGCCCATACATAGGAATGAACCTCGTGAAGATTGAATTTCTTGACCAACAGGTCTTTGATTTTTTCTTCATCGGTCTTGACAGCGGACATCCTTACGGGATAGAGGGGAGAGCGCGTGGTATTGATCTCGAAATTGTCATAGCCGTAAATACGGGTGATTTCTTCGATAATATCCGCATTCATTGTAACGTCCTTTGTAATTCTCCAGGACGGAACGTTAACGGTATAGTGATCGTTGTCCAGTGTTACATCAAAGCCGAGGCTTGTAAGGGTTTTAACGATGGTATCACTGTCGATCTGAATACCCGTATATTTGTCCACAAATGCCTGTGTAAAGTTCAGGGTAACGGGTGGGAATTTTTCGATATATTCGTCAGTGAGTGCCGAAACGACTTTAACACCGCTGTCGTATTTTTTAAGAAGATGAAGAAATCTTCCAATCGCCGGAACCGTCATTTCGGGGTCAAGGCTCTTTTCGTAACGCATAGAAGCGTCTGTGCGGTGCGACAGTCTTACAGTTGATTTTCTGATAGAGGCAGCATCAAAGTTGGCGGATTCCAGTGCCAGTGTCGTGGTATCGCCAACGATCTCCGAATCCAGTCCGCCCATAATGCCTGCAATGGCAACAGGGGTATTGTCGTTGCAGATCATCAGGGTATTTTCGTCAATGTTTCTTTCCACTTCATCAAGCGTCGTAAAGGTAAACGGTTGATCAAAACGCTTAACTCTGATTTTTT
>CADCRH010000018.1 GCA_902803805.1 uncultured Ruminococcus sp. | reverse complement strand
GAACCGGTCAATAAAATTTATAATGACGGTGTATATACTGCCACTGCTTACGGCTATGACGGCGATATTACCGTCAGCGTTACCATCAAGGACGATACCATTATCAGTATCAGTGCGTCATCAATGGAAGAAGACCTGTATTATTTCGATTCCGCTAGGGACACCGTTATTTCACAAATCATCACTTCACAGAATCCGAATGTTGACGCAGTATCAGGAGCGACTTACAGTTCAAAGGGCATTATGAATGCTGTACAGGCTGCTTTGAATGCGGCACGAATCTAAAAAGTAACGGAGAAAGAATATGCGTAAAAGAATCAATGTAAAGCGTCTGACCAATCTCGCAATGCTGCTTGCCGTAGCATTTGTGCTGAGCTGGATAGAATTTGTTGTTTCTGTTCCGATGGTCATTCCGGGAATCAAGATCGGTCTTGCCAATCTTGCGATACTGTTTTCGCTGTATTACTGCGGCGGAAAAGATACCTTCCTTGTGTTGTGCGGACGATTGCTGCTGAATGCAATGTTGTTCGGCAGCGTGGTTTCACTGATATACAGCGCGGCAGGAGGTTTACTGAGTTTTGCAGTAATGTGCCTGTGCAAACGATTCTTTACGAAGCATATTCTTACCGTCAGCATACTGGGGGGAATTTTTCATAATATCGGACAGTTGTTGGCGGCATTCGTTGTACTGAAGACGCCAAGCGTGCTCTGTTATTATGCGCCTTATCTGATCATTGGCGGAATAGCGGCAGGTGCATTTAACGGAATCATTTCCAACAAAATTCTTTCCTGCGCTGTGTTTGCCAAAAAAGAGTGTCGGTCATAAAAAATCAATCGGCAGAATCATTTCGGTTCTGCCGATTGATTTTTTGATTCTTGATGAATGGGTGGGGCAGGGCAGTCAGGGGCTGTCTGCCCCTTAACACCCCGACAAACTTTTGATCTGTCAAATTTGTTTTTTAATTTTATCAAGAGCCGCTTTTTCCAGTCTTGATACCTGTGCCTGACTGATTCCGATTTCCTCGGCAACCTCCATTTGCGTTTTGCCTTTGAAGAACCGCAGTGACAGGATATTTTTTTCTCTGTCCTCCAAAGAGCGAATGGCTTCTTTTAAGGCTAATGCACTGAGCCAGTGAGTATCATCGTTGGCGTCACCGAGCTGATCCATCACATAGATGGTATCCGTACCGTCGGAAAAAACAGGCTCATAAAGCGACACAGGCTCTACGATGGCTTCCAGTGCGATCACGACATTTTCTTTCGGAATATCAAGCTCTTTGGCGATTTCCTCCACGGTCGGCTCACGATTATTTTCATTGGTCAGTCTTTCCTTGACCTGCATTGCACGGTATGCCGTATCGCGCAGAGAACGGCTCACCCTGACAGAATTATAGTCGCGCAGATACCGCCGCACCTCACCGATGATCATAGGAACACCGTAAGTGGAAAAGCGTACATCCTTTTCGCAGTTAAAGTTATCGATTGCCTTGATCAGACCGATACAGCCGACCTGAAACAGATCATCGGGATTTTCGCCCCTGTTCGCAAAGCGCTGTATCACGCTCAGAACAAGACGAAGATTTCCGTTGATCATTTCATCTCTTGCGCGTTTTTTCTGAGGCTCGCTGCCTTCGCGCATTATTTTGAGCAACTCCTGTTTTTTGCTTTCGGAAAGAACAGGAAGTTTGGAAGTGTTGACGCCGCAAATTTCAACCTTGTTATAAAGCACATTGATACCTCCATCATTGTTATGATGATAGTATGAACGCACTTGCGGCGGCTCATTCAATGGATTTCACGGTCAGGATAAAAAGCGGCAAGTATGTTACCATCAACATACTTGCCACTTTTTGGTCGTTATCTTTTTTATGTCCTTAAAGGATTATTCCTCTGCGGGAGCGCCAACAGGACAGACATCCGCACAAGAGCCGCAGGAAACACAGCTGTCAGCAGAGATCTCATACTTGCCGTCACCCTCTGCGATCGCACTAACGGGACATTCAGCAGCACAAGCACCACAAGAGATACATTCATCAGAAATTACATAAGCCATAGTAAAGCCTCCTTGATTTATATTGTACCTCTATTGTATCATACAAAGAAAAAAATGCAATATGTTTTTGCAAAAAAATTTAGAAATTTTTGTTTTTTATGATATATAAAAAATTGGCACTCGGCGTATTTTGTACAGTACCGACAAAAAGTTACGAAAAAGACTTGATTTAGTAAAATTTTATCCCATACCGATAAAAAACACTTTATGCCTTTACGAGAATTTGGATTTGTGCTATAATTTAACTATATTTTTGACTTGGAGTGTGTTTTTATGCTGAATGACGGTGAAAGATTGGAGCCGCTGGGCAGAGGGATTCAAGTGATCGTGTCCGATGAACATAAATTCTGGACAGATACGGTTCTGCTGGCGGATTTTTCAAAACCGAAGCGTAAGGACATTGCCTGCGAGTTGGGAAGCGGCTGCGGCGCGATTCCGCTGATCTGGAGCAGGGAGGACGCACCGAAAAGCGTTGCGGCTGTCGAAATACAGGAAAATGCCTGTTCAATGCTGCGGCGCAGTATTGAGATCAATCATTTGAATGAACGTATCACCGTCATTAATGCAGACCTGCGTGAGCTTGACGGAAAAGTAACAATGTCATCGTTTGACCTTGTTGTGTGCAATCCGCCCTATAAAGCGGCAGGCACCGGCATTGTCAATCCGCTGGAATCACAGAAGATCGCACGTCACGAGCTTTCCTGCACAACGGACGATATTATGAAAACAGCGTCAAAACTTCTGAAATATTCGGGCAGGCTTTGTATGTGCCAGCGCCCCGAACGTTTGAGCGATATTATCACCTCGATGCGGAAATACGAGATAGAACCGAAGCGGCTGCGTTTTGTGCAGCAGCGTCCCGACAAAGCGCCGAAACTTTTTCTGATAGAGGGCAGACGCGGCGGCAAATCGGGGGGACTGATCGTGGAACCCGTACTGTTGATTGAAAAAGAGGGCGGCGCCTTTTCCGATGAGATGATTAAAATTTACGGAGCATACAAGGAGGATTATTTATAGATGAGCGGAAAGCTTTTTGTTGTAGGTACACCGATAGGGAACCTGTCGGATTTTTCGCCGCGGGCGGTGGAAACGTTGGCACAGGCGGATTTTATTGCCGCCGAAGATACAAGAGTGACCATCAAATTGTTGAATAAATTTAACATCAACACGCCGATGGTAAGTTATCATAAATACAATACGCACGAGCGCGGCGAGGAAATCTGCCGCAGGATTGAAAACGGCGAAAACTGCGCCATTGTTTCGGACGCAGGAATGCCGTGTATCTCCGACCCCGGAGAGATTCTTGTGAAACAGTGTGCCGAGAGAGGCATTCCGGTCTGTGTGATACCGGGACCCACGGCGGTCGCGTCGGCAATTGCAATTTCGGGCTTGTCAACCAGCCGGTTTACCTTTGAGGGCTTTTTGACCGTGAACAAACCCGGCAGACGCGAACATTTGCTTTCTCTGAAAAACGAAAGACGCACAATGGTATTTTATGAAGCGCCGCATAAGCTGCCTGCCACGCTGCACGATATGTATGCCGTTTTCGGTGACAGAAAATTATCGATTGTGCGTGAGCTTACCAAAATTCACGAGGAAGTGATTCGCACCACTCTTGCGCAGGCGTGTGAAAAATATGCCGACGGAAGTGTTAAGGGAGAGATCGTGCTGATTCTGGAGGGGGCACCCGAACCCGAACAGCAGGAAATGACACTGGAATATGCCGCAGCGCTGGCACGGGAGCTGGTTGACGGCGGTTCGTCGCTGTCCGATGCCGCCAAGGAAACGGCAAAGGTGACAGGCATTAAAAAAGGCGATATTTATAAAGAGCTTATTTCAAAATAAAAGGAAGGTAAAACAACTATGGAATTGATTCTTGCATCAGCGTCACCAAGACGCAAAGAACTTATGTCGTTGGTATATCCCGAATTCAGGATCATCAAATCCGATATACGGGAACTGGTACCCAGTAATTTGTCCGTAGAACAGTGCCCCGAATATCTTGCCAAAGAAAAGGCGCAGTCTATCGCAAAGGGCTACCGAAAATCGCTTGTAATGGGATTTGACACTTCTGTAATCGTGGAGGGAACGATACTCAACAAGCCGAGAAGCACCAGCGACGCAAGACAAATGATGGAAATGCTTTCGGGAAAAACACATCAGGTAGTCACAGGATGTTGTCTATGTTATCTGGAGCAGTCGCACACGTTTTCCGAAACGACCGAGGTAGAATTTTACGAACTGACCGAGCAGCAGATAGAGGAATATATTGCCACCACCGAGCCGTATGACAAAGCAGGCGGCTACGGCATACAGTCTGTCGGTGCATTATTCGTTAAAAGAATTATCGGTGATTACTACAATGTTGTCGGAATGCCTGTTGCCCGATTAAAACGTGAAGTTGACACATTCTTTGAGCAGGAATTTGCAGGCGAGGAGCAGATCATCATCAAAAAAGACCGCCCGAAAGCAAGAATTTAAATCAATTCATAATGCATAATTCATAATTGCCCTGCGGGGTGACAGTAAGAAATGCGATTAGATAGACGTTGACAGCAAGAATAAAAGTGGTATAATAAAGTTGAGGTGTAGGAAATGGATTTGATGATTGATAAATTTACTCAATGTCTTGAAAATGCGGGAGGTTTTACATCTACTGTTTCTTCGGATGATATTCATTACAATTACAGAGAGATCAACCGTTGCTGTAAAGAAAAAGGGATAGAACCGATTGATATGACGATACGTGAACTGAATCGGTTTATCGTTGAATAAGGGTCAACAAACAAAAAGACTTTTAATAACCGCCGAGTCACTATTGTTTTTGTGATTCGGCGGTTGATTTTTATTCGCTGTATTTGGATGTGATACCGAGATATTCTTCAAGTGTCAAGCCGCTTTCATACACCTTTTCGGAATAGGGATAGCCGATATACCGAATGTGCCAGGGTTCGTAGGAATATCCCGTGATGTCCTCTTTTCCTTCGGGATAGCGCACGATAAAGCCGTATTTATAACAGTTTTCGTCCAACCATATCGCTTCGGGTGTGCCTGCAAAGGAGGACGCCGTTGTATTGATGTCAAACGCCAGTCCCGTCTGATGTTCCGAATGTCCGGGGCGCGCCGAGATTTTATCGGCATTTTCCTGTCCGCGTTCTTCAACATAGCTGTGATAGAGCCAGTTCTGCAAATCATAGCTTCTGTAGCCCGAAACGATCGTCAGGTCAATACCGTCCTCAGCCGCGTCAGCCGCCATTTTTTCAAAGGCAATAACGGCTTCTTCGTTAACGTCGGGCGCATAATCCGACGGTAAATCATAGGTTTTGTTTGCTATAATAATTCCGTCAACATACGTCAGTCCGTCCCGTTCGGCGATTTGCAGGAGTTCTGCGCTTTTAGGTTCGCTCCATTCGGAATATAATTTTTCCGTTTCCCCGTTGATGTCTTTTTGAAGATAAGTGCGGATTCTTAAATAATATGTTGCATTATCCTTTTCCACATCAATGGCGGCAGAGGACATTTCTGCGCTTTCCGTATCAAAAATTTCACTCTCCGAAAAGTCATCCTTTTTACTGTATTCGATTTGATAGCCTGATAGATTTTCTTGTGGTTCAAAGTCAATATGAATACTGCCGGTTTTTGTCTTTATGTCTGTGATTTCTGTACCGCTCGGAAGGATATAAAAATCTTTTTTGATGGTTCCTTCATAATCACCTTTGAAGATGATTTCCGCCGTATATCGGTCGGGATTCATCAGTGTTCCGCTGTAGCTGACATCATAATCCGTGCCGTTTTCCAGTACTTCTCCCTGATAAATGACCGAAATACCGAGTGTATGCTCATTTCCGTCAAATAGAATATTGTCAAGACCTTCCACTGTACAATGGTTTTCATCGATCAGCATTTTTTCTTTTTCGCTGCTTTCCTGCTTGGAAGCCTCCGAAATATGGGAAGCTGTATTGCTTTGAACGGTATTTTCAGCGGCAGCGTTTACCGTTTCTTCGTGTCCGGCACTGGATTCGGCTGACAGGCTTTCTGCTGTTTGGTTTTCGTGATTGATATGATGGCTGATTGCAACAGCAGACAAGGCAGTGACCGAAAGAACGGCGGTCAAAATGACAATTCCGATGATCAGATTCTTTTTCATTGTATCATACTTCCTATCCGTTCCGTAACTTTATTATTATTTTATACCATATGGGTTGATGTAGTCAATAAAAAGAGGAAAAGATCCGAAATAAATTTGTCATTTTTGTTAACGGCGCTGAGGAATGATAAAAATTTTTATGAAACGGGAAAAAAGTGCAAAATACCCCTTGATTTTTTTGGAAAAACATTATACAATACATTTAGCACTCAAACACCGAGAGTGCTAAAATCAAATTTATAATCAATGAATTGCTTAAAGGAGGCAATATTATTATGACAATTAAACCTTTACTGGACAGAGTGGTTGTAAAAGCAGAAGAAGCAGAGGAAACCACGAAAAGCGGTATCGTTCTTGCCGCTGCCGCACAGGAAAAGCCCCAGTTTGCAACAGTTGTTGCAGTAGGACCGGGCGGCGTTGTTGACGGTAAGGAAGTAACAATGTATGTTAAAGTCGGCGACAAGGTCATCACCAGCAAATATTCCGGCACAGAGGTAAAACTTGACGGCGAGGAATACAACATTGTTCGTCAGGCTGACATTCTTGCAGTAGTAGAATAATTTATCAGATATTTTGGAGGTAATTGATTATGGCAAAACAGATCGCATACGGCGAGGACGCAAGAAAAGCGCTTATGAGCGGTATTGACCAGCTCGCAAATACAGTAAAGATCACACTCGGACCCAAGGGCAGAAACGTAGTTCTCGATAAGAAATTCGGTGCTCCGCTCATCACCAACGACGGTGTTACCATCGCAAAGGAAGTAGAACTTGACGATCCTTTCGAGAATATGGGTGCACAGCTTGTTAAGGAAGTTTCTATCAAGACCAACGATGTAGCAGGTGACGGTACGACAACAGCAACATTGTTGGCACAGGCACTTATCCGTGAGGGTATGAAGAACGTGACAGCAGGTGCCAATCCGATGATTCTGAAAAAGGGTATCAGCAAGGCAGTTGATACAGCTGTTGAAACACTGAAAACCAACTCTAAGCAGGTAGAGGGTTCCAAAGACATCGCAAGAGTTGCCACCATTTCTGCTGCTGATGAATTTATCGGCAACCTGATCGCAGAGGCAATGGAGAAAGTCGGCAATGACGGTGTGATCACTGTTGAAGAGTCCAAGACAGCCGATACGTATTCCGAGGTTGTTGAGGGTATGATGTTCGACAGAGGTTACATCACACCTTATATGTGTACCGATACAGATAAGATGGAAGCAGTAATTGATGATGCTTACATTCTTATCACAGACAAGAAGATCGCCAACATTCAGGAGATTCTTCCGCTTCTCGAAGAAATCGTGAAATCGGGCAAGAAACTGGTGATCATTGCAGAAGACATTGAGGGCGAAGCTTTGACAACGCTCATTCTTAATAAACTCCGCGGCACATTTACTTGTGTAGGTGTAAAGGCGCCTGGCTTCGGTGACAGAAGAAAAGAAATGCTCCGTGACATCGCTGTTCTGACAGGCGGTCAGGTGATTTCTTCGGAAATCGGTCTTGAACTGAAAGACACCACCATTGACCAGCTCGGTCGTGCACGTCAGGTAAAGGTTGACAAGGAAAATACCATCATTGTTGACGGTGCAGGTATTCCCGAAGAGATTAAGGGCAGAGTTGACCAGATTCGTGCACAGATCGAAACTTCCACATCCGACTTTGACCGTGAGAAGCTTCAGGAGCGTCTTGCAAAGCTTGCAGGCGGTGTAGCAGTCATTAAGGTTGGTGCTGCAACAGAGATCGAAATGAAAGAGAAGAAGCTCCGTATCGAAGACGCTCTTGCAGCAACAAAGGCAGCAGTCGAGGAAGGTATCGTAGCAGGCGGCGGCACAGCACTTCTGAACACGATCGATTCCGTCAAGGCACTCGTTGATACACTTGAGGGCGACGAAAAGACAGGTGCGAAGATCGTTCTGAAAGCACTGGAAGAGCCTGTTCGTCAGATCGCAGAGAATGCAGGTCTTGAAGGTTCTGTTATCGTTGATAAGATCGTTTCGGCTAACAAAGTCGGCTATGGCTTCAACGCACTGACAGAGGAATACATTGATATGATGGAGAGCGGCATTGTTGACCCGACAAAGGTAACCCGTTCGGCACTCCAGAATGCAGCATCCGTTGCAAGTATGGTTCTTACAACAGAATCACTCGTAGCAGACATTAAAGAAGAAACACCTGCTGTTCCCGCAGCAGACCCGTCAATGGGAATGTATTGATTCTTGAAATTTTCGGCATTGGCAGGATTGAAAACATCCTGTCAATGCCGATTTTGGTTTTACTGGTTGACAAAAGAATATTTATCGTCTATCATATTGAAAAAAGTATCAAGGGAGCAGATCATATGCAGAAGCTGAAAGTGGACGGATTCAACGGAACTTATTTTATATGTTTGGATAAAAATAAAAAAGCCTTTGCCATAGCCAAGACCGAAATGCCGAAAAATATCAAAGTCGGCGATCTGATCATCATTACACCCGACGGCAAAATTCAGAAAGCGTGACGAATAATGAATACGATCGCTGTCAAAGCATTTCCGACCCCGTATCAATATCGGGAAAACTATCTTGTGATTGACGGAAGATCGCTGCCCGAATGGTTCGATCATTACAAAGATGACGAGATGAAACATTTCGGTACACTTTCGGGTCTTTGTCCTGCGTGGAGTGAAGCCTTGAATTTCCGGTATGACATCCGATTTATATGGACACTGACAGATACAGACGAGAGAGTGATCTTGCCGATTTTGGTATGTGAGGACGATTTGGATTTGGATTGTATTGTTCTGGTTGCTGATGTTTACAAAGAGAAAGACAGTGTGTATTGGAACAGGATAGGAAGAGTGACACACCAAAACGAAGCAAAAGATATGGATTTGCACCGATACGGGATTTTGTATCACGAAAGTTATACGGACAAGGACTGGGAAACCTACGGAAGTAATATCGCACTGTCGGAACTCTACAGTGCGGAATGGCACGAGTGGGTCACAGAAAACAGTGCTGAAGAATGGTACAGGATCAGAATGAACTATACCGAGCCTTACTATCAGAAAGAAGGCAGTATCAAATGGCTTGCAGACGTTCACTGGCAATTTTCCCGACAGGAATATGAAAAGTGCCTTAACGTTTACCGTGAGAAGGTCATTGTAAAATATCCCGACCTTGCTGAATTTCTGATAAAAGATTATTATTGACAAATCGGAAAAATATGATTATACTAAATGGTAAAAGCTGTGATAAGAAGAAGTACACAGGAATGCTTTGTACAGAGAGGATATGGACGGTGTGAATATCTCAAAGCGCCTTTGGAAATACATCTTGGAGCTGTCGGGCTGAGAAAGATTCAGGTAGGCTCGGTCGTTTGGCACACGTTACAGTGCGGCTTTAGGCTATGAGGCTGATGTTAATATCAGTAAATTGAGGTGGTACCGCGGTTATGATCGCCCTCTGTTATTGTAACAGGGGGCGTTTATTGTTCCCTGTGATAAAAAGGTTTGATAGCCTTCCTTAAAGGCTGCCGGGGGATTAGAGCCTGTTTAATATCTGTGCCGTGCGGACTTTTGCAGCATCATTTTTTCAATAACAAGGAAAAAAGGCGCAGGCATACTGACGTATGGCAAGTCTTTTTGACGCAGTTAGCGGAAAAATGTGCCAAAAAGCCGTGCG
>CADCRH010000017.1 GCA_902803805.1 uncultured Ruminococcus sp. | reverse complement strand
GTTCTTCCTACCGATACTTCACAAACGCAGATCGTCGAGGGCAAGGATTATGTCACGCTTCTGACCTGTACGCCCTACGGCATTAACAGCCACAGACTGTTGGTGCGCGGAACACGTGTGCCTTATGCGACCCAGACAATGGAAAATACCTATCCGTGGCCTGTTGTTCACGTTTCCGAAAAACAGCTGCCGCTTCGTACCATTGTTTGGTATGCTTCAACAGCCGTTATCGGTTTCGTTATTTTGGTCATTCTTGTGATTCTTTTGTTCCCGAGCAGGAAGCGAAAGAAAAAGAAACAAAAAGAGAATACAAACTCTGAATAATTCCAAATTGATTGGGGGATAATTATGAAAAAGCATTTTCTAATAAGGGCGCTGTCGCTCTGCTTGACGCTCTGTATTTTGTGTTTCAGCGCGTTGGTGACAACTTCCGCTCTTGACACCGTACCGCCCGATACGGACGGCAAACTCACGGTAAAAGTCAATGACAGCTTAATGGGTATTAAACTCAGTCTTTATGATGTCGGAACTTTCTCCTACGACACCGGAGAAATTACCCTGAACGACGACTTTAAAGACTGTGAAATCCCGACAAATAAGCTGCTCGATTCGGGTACCGCCCGTGATGTAGCGGTTGCCCTTTCCGATTACGTGCTGGCGAATTCGTGTGATTCCGTCGATACCCGTATCGATGAAAACGGCAACGCAGTCTTTAACGGCCTCAAAACCGACTATACGGTTTATCTTGTCGTTCAGGCATCCGATTTTGATTTTGCACGTATTGTTCCGCTTCTGGTGGTGCTTCCCTACCGATATGAAGCAGGCGGCGATTTCCAGACAGACGTGACCATCGCGGCAAAATATGTAGGCGACCTTGAAAAGCTTTACAAAGGTGCCGTTATCGTCAACAAAACCAATGATGAAGCGAATGTTCTTGCCGGTGCGGAATTCAAGCTTGACCGCAAGGTTTACTACACTACCGAACCCAAAGACATCGAAAACTATGACATTGACTCAGACGAGGGCGGCGATTTCTACTGGTTCACGCTTTCCGAAGATCTGATCACCGATGAACACGGTCAGATCGTGGTAGAAAACCTGCCGTTTGTTACTTACCGTTTTGTGGAAACGGCGGCTCCCGAAGGATATATTCTCGATGAAACGCCGCATATTTTCACAGTCGATAAATTCGGCACGGTCAAAACAGAAAATGATGTCTATGTTCCCGACGAGGGCGACCCGATTGTGATCGACGTTGTGAATAACAAGGAGGAAGAACCTCCCGTAGATTCCAGTATGCCGTCATCATCCTCCTCCGAACCGCCGGTACAAAGCTCGGTGTATTCCGAACCGTCCACACCTTCTAAGGTTTCCGCACCGTCCTTAACATCTATCCCGACCGCCAGTGTTGTTTCACAGGTAGAAACATCACAGTCTGTATGGTTTGAGATTACAGGCGACGAACTCTCGAAGTACATCATCATTGGTGCAGTTGTGCTCGCGTCACTCGCCGTAGTGATTCTTTTGGTGGTACTCTCCGGCAAAAAGAAGAAAAAATAATGCTTATGCGGATATTTCTTGACGGGAATATCCGCATTTTTTTCATAATATGCAAAAAAAATTTTGTGTTTTGTGTTAAAATAAATTCGTAAATTCTTTGATGTTGGTAATAAATTACGCTTGATTTATTGCCTGTGAAAGGTTAATATAATAATGAGTATTCTTTTATATCGAAAGGGACGGATATGAATTCTAACGTTAAAATGAAGCTTAACTCCTTTCTGAAATTCCTCCGTGAAGCCTTTATCGTGGATTTCAGCAAGCCGTTGAGCATAAAAAACCAATTTATGGTAATGTTTGTCACCTTGTTTGTTTCAACCATACTGTTCGCAGTGGTCTGCGTGGTAAACAATTCACTGATCGGTGTCAGCGGAGTTTCGCCTGCCGCGCCTGCCTTACAGGAAACAAGCGCCGAAGCATCAACAGGTACAGCGATTGTTTCCTCACCGCAGGAAAGTTCCCAAAAAGTGATTGACAGCACCACGCTTCTCCAAAAGATGAC
>CADCRH010000016.1 GCA_902803805.1 uncultured Ruminococcus sp. | reverse complement strand
TGAACTATACTATGTTTGTGGTTGACTTTAAGGGAGAGTTGGGGTACAATAGCATTTATGGTATTGTGTGTAAAGGAGTATATCACGATAGATCGAAAGGACGTTGATATGAATATTAAAAAGCTTTTTGTCGGAGATACCGATAATACATTGATTCAGTTTTTCAGATATGTTTTTGTAGGCGGTTTCGCTACAGTGGTTGACTGGGGGCTTTCTGCCCTGCTGTTTTATTGTGTTTTCGGTCAGCAGCTTGCGGTGCTTTGCAACGGCTTATCGTTTGTGGCAGGTCTGATCGTCAACTACTTTTTGAGTACGTTCTGGATATTTAAAAACTCCAAGATCAAGAACCGTTTGGTGGAGTTCCTGTCATTTGCCGCGATCGGTGTTGTCGGACTTTTGATCACACTGGGCGTTACGTGGGGCTTTGAAGCAATGCTTTCCAATGTTACAAGCCTTTATCAGATCATTGCAAAGGTCGTTTCGACCGCCATTTCTTTCTTTTGGAATTTCTTTGCACGTAAGTTTCTTCTTTTTAACAAGAATGAGAAAAGTGAAGAATAAAGAATATTCAACATTAACATATCAGTCAACCATAAAGATTATGAAAGGTGTATATAGCTTATGAAAAAAGTTGTGATCATTGGTGCGGGACCTGCCGGTCTGACAGCCGCTAACGAACTTCTGAAAGATAACAGCGAACAATTTGAGGTTGTGATTCTGGAAGAAACGCAGGTGATCGGCGGTATATCACAGACTGTCAGATATAACGGAAACCGTATGGATATAGGCGGTCACAGATTCTTCTCCAAAAGCGATGAGGTGATGAACTGGTGGAGCGACCTTATGCCCATACAGGGAGAACCGTCCTATGACGATAAGGTTCTCGGACGCGAAAAGCCGTTGGAAGAGGGAGGACCCGACCCCGAAAGTGATGACAGAGTAATGCTGGTGCGTGACAGAGTGTCAAGAATCTACTACAGAAATCATTTCTTTGATTATCCTGTCAGTATGTCGGCGGCAACCATTAAAAATATGGGTTTTGCGACAACGGTTGCGGCAGGATTCAGCTATCTGAAATCCGCAATGTTCAAAAAACCCGAAACTTCACTGGAAAATTTCTATATCAACCGTTTCGGCAAAAAGCTGTACAGTATGTTTTTTGAGGGCTATACCGAAAAGCTTTGGGGACGTCACCCAAGAGAAATTTCCGCAGACTGGGGCTCACAGCGCGTCAAGGGACTTTCCATTCGCGCGGTTTTAAAAGATATGTTTTCAAAGGCTTTCGGCGGCAAAAAGAAAAATAAGGAAGTTGAAACTTCTTTGATCGAACAGTTCTGGTACCCGAAATATGGCCCCGGACAGTTGTGGGAGCTTGCCGCAGACAGAGCCGTGGAACGCGGCGCAAAGCTGTTAAAAGGCTGCAAAGTGCAGAATATTGTATGTGAGGGCGGCAAAATCAAATCCGTTGTCTGCGAAACCGAAAACGGCACAGAAACGATTGAAGGCGATATATTTATCTCCTCAATGCCCGTAAAAGACCTTGTATGCGGAATGACGGGAGAGAAACCGCCGCAGGAGATCTATGATATTGCGGAGGGATTGCCTTATCGTGATTTCGTTACGGTCGGACTTCTGGTCGATAAGCTGAATCTGAAAAATGAAACCAAGATGAAAACACTCGGAAATATCGTGCCCGACTGTTGGATATACGTGCAGGAAACAAACGTAAAACTTGGACGGATTCAGATATTCAACAACTGGTCGCCTTATATGGTAAAGAATCCCGAAAATACCGTATGGATCGGCCTGGAATATTTCTGTGGGGAGGGTGACGACTTCTGGAATATGTCCGATGAAGAATGTATCAAGCTTGCCGCAGGAGAACTGGAAACAATGGGTGTGATCAAGGCGAGCGAAGTTATTGATTCACACCGCGAGAAAATCAAAAAGGCATATCCTGCTTATTTTGACACCTATGCGCATATGGACGAGCTGATTCAATATCTTGATACCTACGACAATCTTTACTGTGTGGGAAGAAACGGTCAGCACCGTTATAATAATATGGATCACTCTATGCTGACCGCTATACGTGCCGCCGAATCCATCAGACAGGGCAAGACCGACAAGCACGATATTTGGAACGTCAACACCGAAAAGGAATATCACGAATCGAAATCCAATGCGTAAGGCATTGAAAATAAATGCAAAACAGACTGCTTTTTCTCTATCCTATCAATGATATATCATAGAGAAAAGCGGTCTAATGCTGTGTGGAGGGGTTATATGCAGTCAAAAGCAAAACGATTTAGAACCGAAGAAAAAAAGCCTGCCGGAAACGGCGGCAATACACCGTTTTATATCCTGATCTTTGAATCGATATGGGAACATCCGATCATTTCGGCAGCACTTCTGTGTTTTTTCGCAGTAGGGCTTACAACCGGTCAGCAGATACCGAAAACAGGGATCATAATGGCAACACTTGGCGTGTTCGGTTTGGGAATGTGCGCCAGCTTTTATATCGTACAGCACAATGTTAAACGAAATATCAATGCGGTGTTGACATCGATGGTATGCCTTTCGGCATCCTTTGCGGCATTGTTCGGGGTGAGTGTGTATTCGTCGCAAAGTCCCGCAGGCGAACTGCTGAATATCGGATTGGCGGCGGTCGCCGGTATTTATATTTACCTCGGCATTACCGACAGGTTGACAACCAAAAACGTTATTTTACTGATTGCCGCTTCCGCATTTCTGATACGGCTTGCCTACATTATGTTTTTTACGATTGCGGAACATCAGCACGATGTTGCGGCGCTCGGCAAGGGCTCCGGACATATCGGCTATATCGAATATCTCTATGCCAACGGTCATCTTCCCGATTATGATGTGAGGGAAACCAATCAGTTCTATCACTCACCTTTTCATCATATCCTTGCGGCAGTATGGGTAAAGTTTCAGGTATTAATGGGAATCAGCTATGAAAGCGCCTTTGAAAATATTCAGATTCTCACGCTTTTCTATTCTACACTCTGTTTTATTATTTCATACAAAATTTTCCGTCAGCTTAATCTTAACGGCAGGGGATTGATTTTTGCGTTTGCTGTCGCAGCGTTCAACCCAACCTTTATTATTATGTCGGGAAGTATCAATAACGATATTCTTTCCATTACACTGTTTCTCGGCGCAGTGCTCAATACACTGAAATGGTACAAAAACCGCACATTCAAAAATATCATAGCGATCGCGCTTTGCATAGGCTTGGGAATGTTTACAAAGCTGTCTGTCTGGATGGTGGCTCCTGCGGTTGCGTTTGTCTTTATTTTTGTTTTCTTCAAACATCTGAAAGACTTCAAAAAATATCTTTTGCAGTTTCTTGTGTTCGGTATCATATGCGTACCGATCGGTTTGTTCTGGTCTGTCAGAAATCTTGTCAGATTCGGTGTGCCGCTGACTTTTGTGCAGAAGCTTTCCGAGGATTCCAAGCAATATATCGGCAATATCGGAACCACACAAAGACTGTTTGATTTTGGACTGTATCAGTTTGAGAATGTGGGTGATCAGTTCACAATGTACGGCGGCAAATACAATGAGTTCAATCCGCTTGTGGCACTGTTCAAGACCTCGGCATTTGACGAGATGATCGATACCAAACATTACTATGCAATCGCCGGTTTCAATACCATTTTGTTTTGGGCGGTAGTTGCTGTGGGTCTGATCGGCTTTGCGGCAATGATGTATCTGTTTGTCAAAAAGATCAGTGAACTTGCTGTTCCGACAAAAATCTTTATCGGCTTGCTCTATTTTGTAATGCTCGGCTCCTATTATATATTCTGCTTCCAATTTCCGCACGTATGCACGGAAAATATCCGTTATGCCGTACCGTTGATCGTCATAGGCGCCTATTTTGTCGGACTGGCGATCCAGCACCTTTCGGCGGAAAACAGCGGCAGGATCAAGCAGGCAGTCGGCAGAGTGCTGTGTACGGTCGTTATTCTCTACTGTACCGCCGCAGTCCTCGTCTATGACATCGTTATACATTCAGCAACAACTTGATTTTTAATTTATAATTCATAATTGCCCTGCGGGTGACAGGAAATGAGGAAGCTGAAAAGCAATTTTCCTGTCCTGCGGGGCAGCAACATACGAAGGGAGAAATAGAATGTTTTTTAAGAAAAAAGAGGATATGTCGGGCGGCGTGGAATATCTCATTGTTGGGTTGGGAAACCCCGACAGAAAATATGAAAATACCCGTCACAATGCAGGGTTTATGACAGTTGATACCCTTGCGGAGCAAATCGGTGTGAGGATCGACAGGATCAAATACAAATCGCTTTGTGCAACGGGCGTTATCGCGGACAAAAAAGTGCTGCTGATGAAGCCGTCAACCTATATGAACAACAGCGGTCAGGCGGTGGTGGAAGCAATGAATTTCTATAAAGTGCCGCCCGAAAAAGTCATTGTCATTTTTGACGATATTTCGCTTGATGTCGGCAAAATGCGTATCAGACGCAAAGGAAGCGACGGCGGTCACAACGGCATTAAGAATATCATCTATTTATCGGGAAGCGATATGTTTCCGAGAGTGAAGATCGGTGTCGGACACAAGCCAGAGAAATGGGATTTGGCGGATTGGGTCCTGTCGAATTTTACATCAGACGAAGCGAAAACGTTACAGGAAACTGCCAAGAAAGCCTGTACCGCTGTTGAGCTGATTATCGGCGGCAGCATTGACAAAGCAATGAATCAATTTAATTCTTGATAGGGAATACAATGATGAAATTTTTAAATAACATTCTGAATGATGTTGAAGAATACAGAGATTTGTTCCGTGCTGTGGAGTCGGGCAGAATGCCGGCAATGGCGACGGGACTGACAAATGTGCATAAAGCACACGTGGTACACAGTATTTGCACGGGCACGAAGCGAAAGGCGCTTGTTCTTGCGTCGGATGAAGCAGAAGCACAGCGCCTTTGTGACGATCTCAGGGCAATGGGAACCAAAACGGTTTTTTATCCTGCAAGAGATTATACGTTCCGTGAGGTCGAGGGCGTATCGAGAGAATTTGAACATCAGCGGATCGGTGCGCTGTATGCGTTTCAGAATGACGAATGCAGCGTGATCGTTTCGTGCATTGATGCGGCACTGCAATATACGATTCCTCCCGAAGTGCTGAAAAATGCCTCCGTGACTGTCAGAGAGGGTACGGAACTTTCGCTTGAAAAAATCGTTTCCTCTTTGGTATCGGGCGGCTACGTCAGAGCAGAGCAGGTCGAGGGAACGGGACAATTTGCCGTCAGGGGCGGAATACTGGACTTCTTTATGCCGTCCTCTGCTCAGCCGTGCCGAATCGAATTCTGGGGTGACGAGGTCGATACGATCTCCGCATTTGATATTGAGAGTCAGCGGCGAACGGAGAAACTTGACAGTTTTGTCATTACGCCGTCTAGCGAGATTCTGTTTGACAGTGCGGAATTACTAGCAGAGCAAATTCTGAAGAAATCAGCTTCGCTGCGCGGAAAGACGGCGGCGCTTGCCAAGGGTGTTTTGCAGCACGAAGCCGAAATTTTGAAAAACGGCGGCAGGCTGACCTCTGCGGATAAATTTTATTCGCTTGTCTATGAAAAGAGCGCCAATGTTTTTTCCTATCTTGACAGTGACGCGCTTGTGTTCGTGTCGGAGCAGCCAAAACTGAAAGAACGTGTGAGGGCGACCCTGTGGCAATGGGGCGAGGACATCAAGGATTATTTGTCGGAAGGTATTCTGTGCAAAGGACTTGACCGATTTACGGGTGACTGGACGGACGAGCTGACAGAGCTTGCTAATCATAACACGGTCTTTATTGATAATTTTGCAAGGGGCAGTTGTGAGCTTCCTTTGAAGGAGCTTGTCAACTTCAATGCCCGTCAGCTTTCGGCGTGGAGCGGTTCTATTAATGTTCTGTGCGAGGATTTGGCGGCACTCCGTTCCAACAATCCGACCTGTGTGATTCTTGCCGGCAATGATAAGTCGGCGGAAAATGTGTTCCGTGAAATGTGCAGCAGGGGCTACAGTGCAAGAATGTTGAAAAAGGAAGATGTTCTTGACGGCGAGGGGCTTTATATCAGCGGCGGCAGTCTTTCATCGGGCTTTGAATATCCGTCGGCAGGCTTCTGTCTGATCACTCATTCGGCAATGACGGCGGTTCCTAAAAGCAAAAAGCGCAATGCCGCGAAAAGCAAGGCGATATTCAGCCTTGCGGAGCTTTCGGTCGGGGATTTTGTGGTTCACAGTGCCCACGGTATCGGGCAGTTTGACGGGATTCATAAGATCGAGATGAAGGGCGTTACCAAGGATTATATCAAGATCAAATACGCAAAGGGCGATATTCTTTATGTTCCTGTGACACAATTAGATTTGGTCGCGAAATATATCGGACCTCGTGAAGAATCCGTTGTGAAGCTGAGTAAACTCGGCGGTCTTGAATGGCAGAAGGCCAAAACAAGAGTGCGCAAAGCCGTGAAAGATATTGCAGACGGTCTGATAAAGCTTTATTCGGAGAGAATGAAAGCAAAAGGACACGCCTTTCCGCCCGATACGGAATGGCAGACAGATTTTGAACAGCGTTTTGAGTATGAGGAAACTGCCGACCAAAAACGCAGTATTGAGGAGATCAAAAACGATATGGAGCGTTCCGCGCCGATGGACAGACTTTTGTGCGGTGATGTGGGCTTCGGCAAAACAGAGGTCGCTTTAAGGGCGGCTTTTAAATGTGTGACTGACCAGAAACAGTGTGCGCTGTTGGTTCCTACCACGATTTTGGCGTGGCAGCATTACCAGACGGTTTTAAGACGGTTTGAGGGATTTCCAATCAACGTGGAGCTTCTTTCGCGTTTCCGCACACCGTCACAGCAGGATGCGATTATTAATAAGCTGAAACACGGTGATATTGATATG
This sequence comes from uncultured Ruminococcus sp., assembly GCA_902803805.1. Lineage (GTDB taxonomy): Bacteria > Bacillota > Clostridia > Oscillospirales > Acutalibacteraceae > UBA1213. The sequence goes on along the minus strand of CADCRH010000016.1, from coordinate 12,657 downwards.
GTGATCGGAACCCATCGGTTGGTTTCCAAAGATGTGGAATTCCGTGACCTCGGACTGGTGATCATTGATGAGGAACAGCGGTTCGGTGTTGCACAAAAGGAACGTTTTAAGGAACTGTGCAAAAATGTGGATGTTCTGACGCTCTCGGCTACTCCCATTCCCCGAACGCTGAATATGGCAATGTCGGGGATCCGCGATATGTCAACACTGGACGAAGCACCGCAGGACAGACACCCGATACAGACCTATGTGCTGGAATATGATGACGCCGTGATCAATGAGGCAATCAGACGAGAACTCCGACGCGGAGGACAGGTGTTCTATCTTTTTAATTCCGTGGAGGGAATTGAGCAGAAAGCGAAAGATATTCGTGACAGAGTACCCGAAGCAAAAGTCGGAGTCGGTCACGGAAAAATGACAGAATCGCAGCTTTCCGAGGTCTGGCGGCAAATGCTGGAGCAGGAGATCAATGTCCTTGTCAGCACAACGATTATCGAAACAGGTGTCGATATTCCGAACGCCAATACGCTGATCATCGAAAATGCCGATCATATGGGACTTTCCCAGCTTCATCAGATCAGAGGACGTGTCGGACGTTCCTCGCGCCGTGCCTATGCTTATCTGACATTCAGGCGTGATAAAGTACTGAGTGAAATTTCACAAAAGCGTCTGGACGCGATCAAGGAGTTTACGGAGTTCGGTTCGGGCTTTAAAATTGCAATGCGTGACCTTGAACTCAGAGGTGCGGGCAATCTTCTCGGTGCCAAGCAGCACGGACATATGGCGGACGTGGGCTATGATATGTATATGAAGCTGCTGAATGAAGCGGTCAGCGCCGCAAGGGGAGAAGCCCCCGAAGATACCGACCTTGACTGTCTTGTTGATGTTCAGATGGAGGCGCATATTCCCGAAAACTATATCAGCAATCTGAACCGACGGTTGGAGATTTACCGCCGCATTGCGGATATACGCAGCGAAAGTGACGCAAGCGACGTGATAGACGAATTGATAGACCGTTTCGGAGAGCTGCCGCCATCTGTACAGGGACTGATCCATATTGCCCTGATCAGAAGCCGCGCCGAAAAGCTCGGTATTTACGAGATCAAACAGCAGCCGGATTATCTGCTGATATATGTCAAGCAGGTAAAAAGTGAAGCAGTTGCGGATATTATTTCCAAAATGAAAGGTCGGGCAATGCTCAGTGCCGGCGCAAAGCCGTATATTGCCATCAAGATTCAAAAGGGCGAAAACGTTGACCAAATCCTTTCAAAAATATTTTAATGTTTTTATGGACTTTGAAAAAGTTTTGTTATATAATAAAAAATATATGTAAGAAATTCATCCCGAAAGGACGATCAATTGATTATGAAGAAAATACTGAAACCGTTTGCGGCAGTTGCACTTGCGGCGGCTCTCGCTTTTTCGTCGGGCTGTGCTCAGGATACCAGTTGGAGTTACAAGGCTTCGGGTACGACACTGTCCAACGGCAACTGGATCTACTACACCTATGCCGAGTATGAAGAAGCGCTGTCGAAGATCCAAGAAGAAAAATCCAATGATGACACTTCCTACACCGTTAAGGATATTTCAAAGGAAAAAATTGAGGATAAAAAAGCGCTTGACTGGATCTATGCTCAGGCAAAGGACGCTTGTATCTCACAGCTTACCGTAGAAAAACTGATCAAAGACAATAAAGTTAAGGTGGATGAAGACGAACTGGCAACAATGGAAAGCTATTACAAACAGTTCTATGAATCCTATTATCAAGACCTTTACACAAAGCTGGGCATTTCCGAGGAGAGTTTTTTGAAAGCCGCAGTAAGGTCAAATTATCTTTCCGATAAACTTTTCACGGCGCTGTATGACGAGGGCGGTTCAAAGGCTGTTTCCGATGAGGATTTAAAGAAGTATTTTGAGGAAAACTATACGCACTACTTCTACATTTCCTATCCGCTGTCAGCAACAGACGACAGCGGCACAACAACTTCTTTAAGCGATGAGGAAAAAGAAACCGCCGAAACGAATTTCCGCAAGTATGTTAATATGATCAACAATCAGAACAAAACCACAGAAGATGTCCGGTCGCAGTATCAGACGGATTTTGGTTCGGAAGCCACCCCCCAGGAGGCAACGATCGTTCTTGATGATGCTTCATCAATGAACGATGACCTCAAAGATGCCATCAAAGCGCTTGGAGAAAATAAGGCAGTCCTCAAAGAGATCGACGATACCCTTTATTTTGTTTATAAAGCACCAATTGCCGATTATACATCAAAAATCACCAAGGATTCCGAAATGAACGAGGAGGATTCTACACAGATCGCAAGGTCGAATATCCTCAAAAGTATGAAAAACAGCGATTACGAAGAATATATCAAAGCGGAAAAGGAAAAACTGAAATATACGAAGAATGATGCTTGTATGTCAAAATATACGATACAGAGAACCGTTGATATTGTAAAGGCTGAGGAAGAAGCCGCAGCCTCTTAAATCACATACAGAAGATTCGTCCGAAATTCGGGCGGATCTTTTGTTTTTTTTGTCTGTTTTTTGTTGTTTGCTTTGATTGACATTGTTATCATCATAGAGTAAAATAGAATTTACGGAATATTATTTCCGTTTTTGATACAAAATCATATTACTGACAGAAGGTTTTTTATTATGAGTACCTATTTAAGAAGAACGTGGGCAGAGGTCGATATTCACGCCATTAAGCACAATTTTGACGTTATCCGGAGAAGTGCTGCCGATAATGCACAAATTATGTGTGTCATAAAGGCTGACGCTTACGGTCACGGTGCGGTTTTTCTCGGCAGGCTTTACGAAAAAATGGGTGCGTCACGCCTTGCCGTTTCCAATATTGAGGAGGCAATGCAGTTACGTGACAACGGAATTCAGCTTCCCGTTTTGATTCTTGGTTTTACACCGGCAAACTTAGCAAAGGTTCTTGCCGATCATCATATCAGTCAGGCGGTATTTTCCGAGGAGTATGCAAAGGAGCTTTCGGATTTTGCCGTGAGAGAAAATGTTAATGTCAATATACATATCAAACTGGATACGGGAATGAGCCGTATCGGTTTTATGTATCAGAATATCGAACGTGACAGTGATTCTGTTGAGCAGATCAAACGTGTTTGTCAGCTTCCGAATCTGATCAGTGAAGGTATCTTTACACATTTTGCGGTTTCGGACGAGGGCGAGGAGGGCAGAGAAGCAACGCTTCATCAGCTTGCCTGTTTTACGGATGCCGTTGAAAAGCTCAAAGCCGACGGCATAACGTTCCCGATCGTACATTGTTCCAACAGCGGCGCGATCATCGATTATCAGCAGGCACATTATAACTGCGTAAGAGCAGGAATTATTTTATATGGTCTTTCGCCGTCACCGAAATTGGACGGAAAATTGGATTTACAGCCTGCTATGCAGATCAAGAGCGTCATTGCTCAGATCAAAACGGTGGAACCAGGAACACCGCTCAGTTATGGCGGTACCTTTGTGACGGAAAAACCGACAAAGGTAGCAACGGTGCCGATCGGCTATGCGGACGGCTATACTCGCAGTCTGGGCAACCGTGCGTTTATGACGGTCAACGGCAAAAAGGCACCTGTGATCGGCAGGGTATGTATGGATCAGTTAATGTTGGACATCAGCGGTATCGATGATGTGAAAGTCGGTGATGAAGTAACCGTGATCGGTGACGGCAAGGAGAATACTTTCTCGTTTGATGATATGGCAAAAATGGTAGGAACCATTAACTATGAACTGATATGTCTTGTTGGAAAAAGAGTGCCGAGAGTCTATATCCATCACGGAAAAAATGTCGGCATTATGGACAGCATAAGACCGAGCAACGAATGATTCTGTCTGACAAATTATTCTTAATGAAAAAAGAGGTGTGCTGATGAAGCTTTTGGTGATTGACGGAAACAGTATTCTGAACCGTGCTTTTTACGGAATTAAACTGTTGACGACAAAGGACGGACAATATACAAATGCAATCTACGGATTTATGACAACGCTCCAAAAGCTGCTTGACGAAAGCCAACCCGATGCAGTGGCAGTTGCCTTTGACCTGAAAGCGCCGACTTTCCGTCATAAAGCGTATGACGGCTATAAGGCGAACCGTCACGGTATGCCCAACGAGCTTGCCGCACAGTTGGAACCGCTGAAGGAGCTTTTAACGGCTTTGGGTTACAAAATCGTTACTTGTGAAGGCTATGAAGCCGATGATATTCTCGGCACGCTGGCACACAAATGTACGGTAAGCGGCAACGAATGTATGATCGCTACGGGCGACCGTGACAGTTTGCAGTTAGTTTCTCCGACCGTTACCGTAAGAATTGCAGCTACGAAATTCGGCAAGCCCGATGTAACGCTGTATGACGAAGCTAAAATTATGGAGGTTTACGGTGTCACACCGCCGCAGCTCATCGATATTAAGGCGATTCAGGGCGATACGTCGGACTGTATTCCCGGTGTGCCGGGTATCGGTCAAAAGGGCGCGGCTGATCTGATCACCCGTTTCCACGATCTTGATTATATTTATCAGAATCTTGATACCATAGACATTAAACCTGGTATTCGCAAAAAGCTGACCGAGGGAAAGGAAAGTGCCTATATGAGCCGTATGCTCGGCACGATCAGTACGGAAGCCCCAATCGATACCGACCTTGAAAGCTATATTCCGAAACAGCGTGACAACAGCGAGGTTCTGAGAATAATGGTAAAGCTAGAGTTTTTCAAGCTGATCGAAAAAATGGGACTGCAAGCCGACGGCGCAGCATTGCACACGGCAGTACCCGAACAAAAGGAAACGGTCACACTTTCGTATCACGACAGCCCCGACCTGATGAGCTTATACGAAAGTCTGAAAAATAAAACAGTCGATTTTATTGCTGAAACCGATAAGGATAGTATCAATGCTGTTACCATCAGCGACGGAACCGCCATATATGCGGTCAATTCGTTCAATGCCGACTATATGACATTTTTGGAAAAGCTGTTTTCGGACAAGAGTATCAAATTTCGTACACACGACGCCAAACCCGTTTTTGCGGCACTGGAAAACTGGGGCATTGACTGCGGCAATATCCTGTTCGATACACGTCTGGCGGCTTATCTGCTGAATCCGAATGCTTCGGACTATACCCTTCTTCGTCTGGCACAGGAGTATGAAATTACTCCGTATCGGTGCGACAAGGAAAATGAAATGACGATTTTTACACCGCTGGCAGACAGACTGACGCAGGAGATCAACGAAAAGGAGCAGTCAAAGCTTCTGGACGAGATCGAAATTCCTTTGGCAAAGGTGCTTGCGTCTATGGAAAATGCAGGCTTTGAGGTGGATAAAAAGAAGATCGTGGAATATGGAAAAAGTCTGCAAAAGGACGCCGACAGACTTCAGCAGAGTATTTATGACCGTGTGGGCTATGAATTCAATATCAATTCTCCGAAACAGCTCGGTACGGCACTGTTTGAGAAACTGGGACTGCCAGCAAAGAAAAAAACCAAAAGCGGCTATTCCACCAATGCCGATGTTTTGGAGGAACTGAAAAATTATGACCCCGTGATCAATGAGATTCTCGAATACAGAACCGTGACAAAGCTGAAATCGACCTACTGCGACGGTTTGACAAAAGTGATCGGTGTGGACGGAAGAATCCATTCGAGTTTTAATCAGACGGAAACACGCACGGGAAGAATCAGCTCCACCGAACCGAATTTGCAGAATATTCCCGTTCGTACCGAACGCGGAAAGGAATTCAGACGATTCTTCAATGCAAAGGACGGTTATGTTCTTGTTGACGCAGACTATTCACAAATCGAGCTGAGAGTGCTGGCACACGCGGCGAACGATCGGAATATGATAGACGCCTTTCAGCATAATCTGGATATTCATACGTCAACGGCGGCAAAAGTGTTCAATATTCCTAATGATTTTGTGACACCTGAACTGAGAAGCCGCGCAAAGGCGGTCAACTTCGGCATTGTTTATGGAATTGGCGCATTTTCGTTGTCAAAGGATATTAATGTCAGCGTGAAAGAGGCAAAACAGTATATCAATGATTATCTGGCGCTTTATTCGGGCATTGACAACTATATGAAAACCGTTGTCGAGCAGGCAAAAGCCAACGGCTATGTGACAACAATGTTCGGCAGAAGAAGATATTTGCCCGAACTGACATCATCCAATCATAATCTCCGTGCGTTCGGTGAGCGTGTCGCAATGAATATGCCGATACAGGGAACCGCCGCCGATATTATCAAAATTGCGATGATCAGGGTATATAACAGGCTGAAAAAGGAAAATATGAAAGCAAGGCTGATTTTGCAGGTGCACGATGAACTGATCGTGGAAGCGCCTGAAAACGAAGCCGAAAAAGCGGCTCAGCTTCTGAGTGAGGAAATGCAGAATGCGGTTCAGCTTTCACTTCCTCTCACCGCTGATGCAGGAATCGGAAAAACGTGGTATGATGCCAAAAATTAGTGTTGGAAATATGAAGGAGGGTTCAAAATGCTGCATATTTTGTTTGTCTGTACGGGAAATACCTGTCGGAGCCCGATGGCAAAGGGAATTTTTGAAAAGAAGTCCCAGGAATACGGGATCCCCAGCTTTTTCAGCAGTGCGGCACTCGGTTTCAGCGACAGTCAGCAGGTTTCACCGAATGCCGTAAAAGTATGTAATGAAATCGGTATCAATATCAGCGACCATAAACCGAGGGTCATCCGTGAATTTGATATAGACATTACCGATATTTTTGTTGTGATGACAAAAAATCACGCGGAAACGCTGATGAGCCTAAATGTGCCGAAAAGCAAGATCTATATTCTCGGCGGCGGGATTCCCGACCCGTTCGGCTCCGACCTGATCACCTACCGCAGATGCCGAAATTATATCGAGGAATCTGTGGATGAATTTTGCAGACTGTTGGTCGAAAAGAAAAATAACGGAACGTTAAAGATAAGTGATAACAATGAACCTTATATTACAAACAATGGTGCGTGAACACCTTGACGAACTGGTAAAGCTTGAAAAAATATGCTTTTCGCAGCCGTGGTCTTATCAGAGTCTGGAAGAAGAACTGTCAAACGACACAGCATATTTTTTTACAGCACTTGATGGGGAAAAAGTGATTGGCTATATCGGTCTTTATATCGTATGTGAAAGCTGTTTTGTGTCAAATATAGCCGTTTTTCCCGAATACAGAAGAAAAGGTGTTGCTACGGCACTGATAGAACGTGCGTGTGAATGTGCGAAGGAGCACGGAACGGATTTTATCTCGCTTGAGGTGCGCCCGTCGAATGTTTCGGCACTTGCCTTATATGAAAAGCTCGGTTTTGAGGAAATGGGTCTGCGGAAAAATTATTACCGCAACCCGACCGAGGACGCATTGATTATGACAAAGCTGTTTGAAAAAAAGGAATGATAACGAATGAAAATATTATCCATAGAAAGCTCGTGTGATGAAACAGCGGCGGCTGTGGTCGAAAACGGCAGAACTATTCTGTCCTCGGTCGTTGCGACGCAAGTAGAGGAACACAAGCTGTACGGCGGTGTCGTGCCTGAGATCGCTTCCAGACGGCACTGTGAAGCCATCAACGGCGTTGTTGCCGAAGCATTGGAACAGGCAGATTTGTCATTTGACGGACTGGACGCGGTTGCCGTTACTTATGCGCCGGGATTGATCGGTGCGCTGCTTGTCGGTGTGAACTTTGCCAAGGGCTTGTCTTTGGCAACAGGCTTGCCGTTGGTGCCTGTCCATCATCTGCGTTCGCATATTGCCTCAAACTATTTGGCACACAGCGAATTAAAACCACCGTTTTTATGTCTTGTTGTTTCGGGCGGTCACAGTCATATTGTTGAGGTGAAGTCCTATACCGAAATGAAGGTGATAGGAAAAACGCGTGACGACGCGGCAGGAGAGGCTTTCGATAAAGCCGCGCGGACAATGGGAATGCCCTATCCAGGCGGGATTCATCTTGATAAGGCGGCAGAAAGCGGCGACCCCGATTCCTTCCGGCTGCCGCACCCGAAAGTTGATGGTGCTCCGTATGATTTCAGTTTTTCGGGACTGAAAACCGCCGTGATCAATCAAATTCACAATGCTTCCCAAAAGGGTGTGAACCTCCCCGTGAATGACCTTTCTGCGTCTTTCAGAAAGGCGGTCGTTGACAGTCTGATGGAGAATTTCATCAAAGCCGCCGAATCATTGGGATATGAAACGCTGGTGCTTGCCGGAGGCGTTTCGGCAAATTCCCTGCTGAGGAAGCGTGTTGCCGAAGAATGTGAAAAACGCGGCTGGCGCTGTTATTATCCGCCTTTGGAGCTGTGCGGCGACAATGCGGCAATGGTAGGCTCACAGGGCTATTACGAATATCTGGCAGGGCATACCGCTTCTGCTGATCTGAATGCGCGTCCGACATTAAATATTGAAAAAAATTATGGCTGAAAAAACAGGAGGAATCACAACTTTGTCGCTGCGGTTCCTCCTGTTTTCCTGCTTTCGGTTATTTTTTTTCAAATATCAGTTCGATCGCCAATGTTTTTCCGCTGGGTCCGAAGCTTACGGGAATAAAGCCTGCATAGCGGTAGCCCTTTTCGGCATATTCCTTAATGACCTCCTGATGACCCTTTAATTCCGCATTTGTCAGTTTATTATTATCATATTCAAGTCTTACGAATTCCATTGATCGGTACTCCTTTCGGTTTTGAATGATTTGGATTCATTATATCAATTGTTGGTGATAAAATCAAGCAACCAAACATAACATCATTGGTGAGATAATGTTATGTTTGGTTGAATGTTTAATTTTGATGACCACGTTTTTTCAGCGGTGACGGTTTGGACAGAAATAACTGGGAATTGATCGTTCTTGTGCAGCTTTCGTTGGGCAGACAGCCCGATTCGGGCAAAACTTCACTGTATTTGATATGGTCGGTGCCTGAACCGCAATCCACAATATCCGTTACACTGAATTTGATACCGAACAGCAGGTCAAAGCTTTCGGTGAGTTTGCCGGTGTCGTAATCGTTCATTTTTGTGACTCCTTTCATTGTATGAATATTATTATACTATATAAATTCTAAATTGTCATCTCTTTGCGGTGGAAATCACCGTTTTTTTATGTTATAATAGCAGCATTAAAACCTGAAGGACTGACAATATGAAAATTTTACATTCCGAACCGATCAATGACGGTTTTTTGATGCCTGCCGAATTCTCAAAGCACTACGGCTGTATTATGATTTTTCCGCATAGGCGTGATTCGTGGCAGTACGGTGCCTATAATGCGCGCAAAGCGTTCACCGAGGTGATCAGGGCTGTTGCCAAAAGCGAAAAGGTCATTGTCTGTGCGCGGTATGATGACTATGATACTGCCCGTTTTATGCTGCCCGATAATGTCAAAGTCGTGGAAATGGAATCCGATGATTCGTGGGCAAGGGACGTTGCGCCGACCTTTGTGACGAACGGGAAAATCATTCGCGGTATCGACTGGGGCTTCAATGCCTGGGGCGGTCTTGTTGACGGACTGTATTTTCCGTGGGATAAGGATCATAAAATGGCGCGGAAGCTGTGCGATCTGCTCGATGTTGATACCTATGACAAGAGAGATTTTATCCTCGAAGGCGGTTCCATCCATACGGACGGCGAGGGAACACTTATCACAACAGAAGCCTGCCTTTTGAGCAAGGGAAGAAACCCTGACTTGACAAAAGAGGAAATTGAGGACAGATTGAAAAAATCATTGGGTGTTGAAAAGATCATCTGGCTGAAATCGGGTATCTATCACGACGAAACCAATGAGCATATCGACAATATATGTGCCTTTACCGCGCCGGGCGAAGTGGTTCTTGCGTGGACGGACGACGAAAACGACCCACAGTATCCAATGTCAAAAAGCTGTCTGGATATTCTTGAAAGTGAAACCGACGCAAGGGGAAGAAAAATCAAGGTTCATAAACTGCCTTTGCCGAAACCCGTATGTATCACCGAACAGGAATGTGAAGGACTGGATGACCTGAACGGCGAGCCGACACGTACCCCCGGAGAGCGTCTGGCGGCTTCCTACGTGAATTTCTACCTGTCCAACGGTGCTGTCATCTGTCCTCAGTTCGGTGATGAGAACGATCAGACAGCCGTTGCGATTCTGTCGAAGCTTTTCCCCGACAGAGAGGTGATCGGCATTTATGCACGCGATATTCTCATCGGCGGCGGCAATATTCATTGTATCACACAGCAGATACCGTATTTTGAACGAGGAGGAATTTAAATGCAAAACGTAAAAGTTGCGGCAGTTCAGATGTCAATGACCAAAGACAGCGGAGAAAACCTGAAAAAAGCCGAAAAACTGGTTCGTCAAGCGGCGGCGGAGGGAGCCAATATGATTCTTCTGCCCGAACTGTTTGAAAATCTGTATTTCTGTCAGGAAAGAAACTACCAATATTATCATTTGGCGACAGCCGTTGAGGAAAATCCTGCGGTTTGTCTGTTTCAGTCCGTTGCCAAGGAGCTTAATGTTGTCATTCCTGTCAGCTTCTACGAAAAAAGCGGCAATACCACTTTCAATACCGTTGCGGTGATCGACGCAGACGGAACGGTTCTCGGCATTTATCGGAAAACGCATATTCCCGATGACCATTTCTATCAGGAAAAATTTTATTTCACACCGGGAGATACAGGTTTTCAGGCGTGGAAAACGAAATATGGAACAATCGGTGTCGGTATATGCTGGGATCAGTGGTTTCCGGAAAGTGCAAGATGTATGACACTGATGGGTGCGGACATTCTTTTCTATCCCACGGCGATCGGCTCGGAACCGATTCTTGAGGTTGACAGTATGCCGCATTGGCGAAGATGTATGCAGGGACATTCGGCGGCAAATATTGTTCCTGTGATCGCCGCTAACCGTGTCGGCACCGAAACCGTAACACCAAGCCCCGACAACAATCATCAATCTTCCTCCCTTTGCTTTTACGGCTCCTCGTTTATCACGGACGAAACGGGAGAGATCATCATTTCGGCAGATCGGGAAAGCGAATGTATCATCACCTCTGAATTTGACCTTGACGCCGTTCGCGAACTGCGAATGAGCTGGGGACTATTCCGTGACCGCCGCCCCACCACCTATCGCACAATTGTTAATAATGCATAATTCATAATTACCCTGCGGGTTCTTTGGGACTTTTGCCGAAACTATAAAAATACCACCTGATATAACACAATATCAGGTGGACAGGATATAGCAGGTAAAATTAAACGCCGAACAGCTGCATTGAGGTATTGATACAGGTAATGATATAGGCAATACCGTCCTCATCATTGGAGCGTGTGATACAGTCGGCGGCATTTTTGACAGGGGCAGCGGCATTTGACATTGCAACGCCCAAGCCTGCATATTCGATCATCGAAACGTCATTGAAGCCGTCACCGCAGGCAATACATTCTTCGGTTTTGAGATGGATGGTTTTCAGGAGTCTATCAATGGACATCGCCTTATCAATTCCTTTCGGAACGATCTCAAGGAAAAACGGCTCGGATTTGAACACACCGAGTACGCCTTGATATTTTTCGGCAAGGATTTTTTCCAATTTCAAAATATCTTCGGGTTCGCCCTGAAGCAAACATTTATTGATGTCAAAATCAACATAGCCGACAAAATCATCAACATATTTGATTTCCATACCGTTGATTTTTGCTTCCAGCTCGGTATATTTGTTAAGGTGGTTGCCGACGATGATCTTATCGCCCTCGTAGGTATTGATACCAACATTGTAATCTTTGATGACGTCATATATTTCGGGAACGTATTTCAAAGGAAGTGCGTTTTGGAACATTACTTCATTCGTTTGGCAGTCTATCACACAGCCGCCGTTAAAGGCAAGGATATATCCGCCGAATTCGTCAAGGCGAAGCGTTTTTGCGTGGGGCATAATGCCCATTGTCGGACGTCCCGACGCAAGAATGATTTTTCCGCCGTTTTTCTGGAACTCGATCAGTGTTTTTTGTGTTTTGTCGGTGATGACCTTTTGTGAATTGGTAAGTGTTCCGTCAATATCAAGCGCAATGATTTTGTAAGCCATTATTGAAAACCCCTTTCAGGCACGATTCTTTCTTAATTATCATTTTATAGGAAAATGATAGGATTCGTCAATAGTATTTATCACGCATAAAAAATCGACTTATCCAAAATTTTTGTTTTATTCTTTATAAGCCAAAAACATTTTGCTTAAATTTTAAAAATATATTGAAAAATTCTTCTCAAAGTGTATAATATATTATAGAAGTTTTTACTTTTTATGGAGGTAACTAATATGAAACGCAAACAATTCATTTCTATTTTTATCGCGCTTGCCATTTGTGCAGGCTCCGCAGTAGCTTTGACGGGCTGTTCCAGTACGGTTTACAGAAATGTAGAAGGTCAGAGAGGGGAAGTGATTGTGGAATCCGATTCTAAGGATGATACAATCATAGCTTCAACGGAAGACAGCAATACCGACGGCGAAAGCACCGAAGTTGATGACACTGACGGTGACAACACAGAGAACAGCGATACCGATGAAGACAGTGACACTGACGGTGGTGACACAGAGGACAGCAACACCGATGAAGACAGTGACAACACGGAGGAAAGCACAGATGCTGAGGAAAGTGCAGA
>CADCRH010000015.1 GCA_902803805.1 uncultured Ruminococcus sp. | reverse complement strand
TTAAAATAAAGGCTTGATTATTCGGTATGAATGGTTTAAAATAGTTCTTTGGAATAATAGGATCATATTGTTTTTGGAGGAAGAAAGTTGTTGAATACAAATAAAGATCTGATAGAAAAAAGAAGAACATTTGCGATCATTTCGCACCCCGACGCCGGTAAAACAACACTGACCGAAAAATTGCTGCTTTATACGGGAACGATTCAGCTTGCAGGTTCGGTCAAGGGCAAGAAAACGGATAAACACGCCGTTTCCGACTGGATGGAAATAGAAAAGCAAAGAGGTATTTCCGTAACATCGTCGGTAATGCAGTTTAACTATGACGGTTATTGCGTTAATATTATCGATACTCCCGGACATCAGGATTTTTCCGAGGACACATACCGTACACTGATGGCGGCAGATTCTGCTGTAATGGTCATTGACGCATCGAAGGGTGTCGAGGCACAGACCCGAAAGCTGTTCAAGGTTTGTTTGCTGCGTGACATTCCGATTTTTACCTTTATCAACAAAATGGACAGAGAGGCAAAAAGTCCTTATGAACTTCTGGAGGACATTGAAGAAGTGCTTGGGATCCATACCTGTCCGATGAACTGGCCGATTGGTTGCGGACGTGATTTCAAAGGAGTCTATGATTTCGCAAGCAAGGAAATTTTGGCGTTTACCGCCAACAACGGTCAGCGTGAAGTAGATATGGACGAGCTGAAAGTAACTGACCCACAGTTAAGTGAACGTCTGGGAGATACTTTGGCACAAACTTTGCTTGACGATATTGAGCTTCTGGAGGGTGCCGGAGATGAACTTGACTTGGACGCGGTACGTCACGGAAAGTTAACGCCCGTATTTTTCGGTTCAGCGCTGACCAATTTCGGTGTGGAACCGTTTCTTGCGGATTTCCTGAAAATGACAACACCGCCGCTTCCGAGAAATACCGTTGACGGAGAAGTTGACCCGTTTGATGATACCTTTTCCGCATTTGTGTTCAAGATTCAGGCGAATATGAACAAGGCGCACCGTGACCGTATTGCCTTTATGCGGATATGTTCGGGCAAGTACGAAAAGCAGATGGAAGTTTACCACGTTCAGGGTGACAAGAAAATGCGTCTTTCACAGCCGCAGCAGTTGATGGCGCAGGACAGAGAAGTAATCGACGAAGCCTATGCCGGCGATATTATCGGTGTCTTTGATCCGGGTATTTTCTCGATCGGTGATACCGTGTGTTCCCCGTCAAAAAAAGTCAGATTTGAAGGAATACCGACTTTTGCGCCGGAGCATTTTGCACAGGTCAGACTGAAAGATACAATGAAGCGCAAGCAGTTTGTCAAGGGTATCTCACAGATAGCGCAGGAGGGTGCGATACAGATATTTCAAAATCTCGGCGGCGGTATGGAGGAAGTTATTGTCGGCGTTGTCGGCGTATTGCAGTTTGAGGTTCTGGAGTACCGTTTGAAGAACGAATACAATGTTGATATTATTCTGGAAGGAATGCCGTATGAGCTGATACGGTGGATAGACAATGATGACATTGACCCGAAAAAGCTCAATCTGACGTCGGACACCAAGAGAATACAAGACCTGAAAGGCAAACATCTTTTACTGTTCAGCAGTGAGTGGAATATCACGTGGGCACTCGAACACAACGAGGGCTTGACCCTTACCGATTTCAGCAAAAATTAAGACGGCTCTTACCGTAACGGGGGTGAACAGGGAATGAGTATCGGCTCGGCGATCGGCAGATCGATATTCCGAAAGCCATTACACCTGCATTTGTTGCCGATTTGATCTCGCTGTGCGGCGAAAGGAAGGAATACGGTTTTTCCAAAAGTTACCGATAAATACTTGATGATCAAAATAAAGGGGGAGGCGCTGTGCTTTCCCTTTTTTGACAGAAACTTATGGATTCTTGATTAATTATTACCAAAAACATCGGTGAATTTCATTAAATATTGATGTTGTAAAAACTTTATTTATGGAGTAAAATAGTGTATAATAGCTGTGTGAAAGCTATGAATCAATCAGTAAAGGAGAATGCTGTATGTTTTGTAATCAATGCGGAAAATTCATCCCCGACGGAACAAAATTCTGCGAATACTGCGGCTGTGCGGTACCGACTGTCAGCTCTGTTCAAAATGTATTTGCTCAGCAGGGCAATGTTCCCGTAAATTCAACAAATCCGACTCATTTCGCTAATCAAACCAATCCAACAGGCTTTACAAATCCGACTGCTCCGACAAATCCGACAATCAACGGCGCTGTACCTCCACAGGGTACACCCGTACAAAATAATTTCAATGCTCAAAGTCAACCCTCTGCCATTCCGCCGATAGGCTCGGAAGATACGGTGGTGCTGAACAGTCCTCCGCCCGGTGTGTTTGGCGGCTCGCAGCCTTTTACACCGCCTCCTTCGGGTACACAGTTTGGCGGTGTGCAGCCGAGTTTTACACAGCAGCAGCCGCCGATGGGCGGTTTCAGTGAGCCATTCGCTCAGCCCTCCGCACCCCAGCCGATGACCTACAACCGTATGGGCGCGGATCCGAATGCAAACGGCGGTATGCCGAGTTTTTCGGCAATTCCGAATCCTGCCGCTCCGCAGGCAGCAGTCAAGGAAAAAAATAATAAGGCACTGAAGCTGATTTTGATTATTGTTCCGCTTTTGATCGTGTTGGGAGTGGCAACGTTCTTTGTTATCAAGTTCATTACGCGCAACGCCGAAACACAGTATATGAAAGAGAATCCCTCGGCTTATTTGTTTAATTCCTATGGCTCCACGCTGAAAGGACCGCTGCAAAATGATGAAATATTTTCGGTCATTGCCAGCGAATCAAAGCAGCAGACCGTGAAAGTCAACTTCAATATTCAGAACGTGAACGGCGGTTTTACATATGCACTGGATGCAGACGCAGGAAAATCGTATATGGCATATGATATGTCGGACGCATTTAAGGCAGCCATCGCAGTCAACAGCAATCAGACCGTTCTGAAAGTGGACGCAGGCAGCAAGTCCTATGACTACTTTATCAACAATGATGCTTCCTTGCGTGAAAATGCAAAGAAATCCGTTTTCGGACCGCAGGGAAAAAATCTTCTCAATGTTGACGAGGAACAGTTCAACAAGGCACTCGATGTGTATGAAGCAACTGTAAAAGCGCTTTCCTCCTCCGAAAGCAATGACCAGTACAAGATCAAGGAACTTGCCGAAAAACTCGGCAAAACGTTGGATACCTGCGGTAATGTTGCCATTACCGAGGAAACCGTAACGATCGACAATCAGAGTGTCAACGCTGATGTGATCACACATACCTTTACAGACTTCTCCGTGGTAAGTCAGGTTTGTAACGATGTTAAGGAATGGAAAGCGACAGCAAATCTTGACAGCGATACCAGTCAGGCAATTGATGAACAGTTGGCAAGTATGGAAAAGCAGGTTGCTCTTCTTTCCGGCAAACAGTTCAATTTTACCATCAAGCATTATCTCAATAAGGACAACCACACCATAATGCTTCTTGATGTTTCTTTCACCTATGAAGAACAGAGTATGACAATGAAAGTCACTTTCGGCGCAGACCCGACGACCTCGGACAAGATCACAATGACAGCAGCCGTAACAGGCAGCTCGACAGGCAGCAACGGAGAATTCACACTTGAATTAAAGCGCAGCAATGACGCTTCCTCCAATACCTATGAGCTGAATCTCGTATCGGGAGTCAACAATGCCAATCTGACATTAAAACGTGAGAAATCCAATGGTGACTTTACCCTTACCGGCACCAGCAACGGACAGTCACTCTTTACTGTAACAGGCAATATCCAGATCAGCAGCGATTCTGTCAATATCAAGATCAACAATATTGACGGAAAAAGTTCTACGATGGAATTTTATGTTTCCTCGAAATATGAGGGAACCGACCTTACTTCCACCAATGACCTTCTTGCCATTACCGAGGAGGAACTGATGAAAGTCGGTACAGAGCTTTCCTCTGAACTGTCTTCACTCGGCGGCACAAGCGGCTTGGGCGGATACGGCGGCTATGACTACGATTATGACTATGATTATGACGATTACAGCTATGAGGACTATTACGATTACAACGATCTGACAACATCAACAACACAAGGCTTAACGCTTTCCTATCAAAAAGCGGCATAACAATGACCTCCCGTGCGGACAACTTATCTGCACGGGAGGTTTTCACTGTCAATAGTGTCTTTTTTGGTCAAGCGGCATATTGGAGGGAAAAAATTCATTTGTCGGAAAGTCGATACTGCTGAACAGCTCGCACGGGTCCTCGGAGCTTGTCACACATTCCTTATGCGGAATACAGAAATCATATGCGGGGATCAGCATTTGAACGTTTCTTTCAAGCTGTACAATGGTAAAGATACCGACCGATACCAGCACCTCTTTTTCTGCTTCGCCTGCCACAAATTCTCCGCCGTAGCGGCGCATAATACATTCGGGAATTCTGAAAGGCGGCATCGGCGGCTTCGGGCGGTGCTCGCATATTCTCGCGGAAAGCGGTATCGGTTCGGCAACCTGAACGATCGCTTTCGGACAATTACGTACAGGCGATTGCTCGGACGGTTCGGATGAACAGTCTGACGAGAAAATTTTCACGCTTCCGTCGCTGCCGAACAAAACGGCTCTCTTGGAGAACACAGCAAGTCCCTTGACCTGCATCGGCATCGCGTTCGGAGCCATATAGACATCCAGACTGACATCAAAATAAAAAGTCATATCCACGGCATAAAAGCCCTTATGGAACGGTACGGGCTGAAGCCCTACAGAAACATCGCACACCTCAACATCATTCAGCCGAACGTTCACGGCTTTGTCGATCATACACTGTCCCGGCTTTGTCAAAAGAACGTGAAGATCCTCAAGGCAATCCTTATCGGAGCAGGAATCGTATATGCGTGATGCGTTAATGCATACCGCTTCTTTGATCTTATCGCTGGGGTAGCAATCCTCGCAGCCGTTGCATATATTATTTTCTTGCATTGCATTTTCCTCCTTATGGTTTCCTATACCAACATACTATGCCCCACGTTTCGAAATGTTCCTTCCGATGTTACATATCGTCGATCACACTGGTGCTTTCAAATTCCTCAATGCTGTAGGTTGCCTGATAGCCGATCGGTTCGGACTTGGACCCCAGAACCTCACGATCCTGACTGATCCACATTTTGATATACCCGATAGTGGCTCCCGCTGTGCGCTGTTTATCGGGATTGGCGGTCAGATAGTGACGAATCTTATCAAGACATTTTTTAACGTCAATGTTGGAGTAAGTGTGTGTCAGTTCCCCGTAAAGTTCGTCATCCACATACAAAATACCGTCAGTACACGGAATTCCCGCAATGCCGCACACTTTACTTTTCTTTCTTTTACTTTTGTTTCCTTTCTTTTTCTTTGTGTCATTATTCCGGGATTTATCCGCATTATTCTCGGAATAACTGCCGTTTTTCTCGGATAAATCTGAATTTGGGCACAGGTGGATGAAGCTTTGGCTCTCATCATCGGAAAGCAGCCAAAACTCAGAATTGACCGTTATCGGACGTTTGGCGGCTCTGGAACTGACCGCCAACTGATAACGGCGTTGTATGCCCACGGACGTAAGAACCTTGTCCGACCTGAAAAGTTTGCCATCAAACAGTGACCGTTCAAGCAAGAAGTTCATTATCTGTCCTATTTTGTCCACGCTCATATTCAGATCGGACGATACGAGGTCATAAAAATCCTCATCAACATTCATATAAAAGCCTTCTTTATATACCTCACACAAAAGGTAGGTATATAAAGTAAACCCGTCTGCTCCAAAGCGTGAATAAAGAACTTTCATCTTTTTATCCGAGAAAATATCGGCGTCCAACGGGAAATAATCCAGTCCCTTTTTGATCGGACGAGCCATATTTTCCTCCTTTCGGTGTGATGAGATCACCCTGAAAAATCGATCGGGTCAACATACCCTTTCATTAATCCCGTCATCAACAAAAAAATTCGACCCCGAAAGGTCGAATTTGAAAAAATATTTTTT
>CADCRH010000014.1 GCA_902803805.1 uncultured Ruminococcus sp. | reverse complement strand
TGCGAGTGTGCTGGAATTGGCAGACAGGCACGTTTGAGGGGCGTGTGTTTTACGACGTACGGGTTCAAGTCCCGTCACTCGCACCAGAAACGCCCCCGTACTGATGTACGGGGGCTGAATGTGTAATGAATAGTGAAGAATGAATAATGTATAATAACCCGGCGGGGCATTTCTATATTATTTATTATTCACTATTCATTTTTCATTATTCATTAAAAAAGCTGTGGTAATCAAAAAATTGAACTCAGCGAATTAACTCACGATTCGCAATTATTATTATTCATTTGTACTTATTATTTCATTTGTTCAAATCCTTTCCAAAACTGTAAAAATATCTTTGCTTAAAATAAAGAAAATTCTATAATTTATCATTCATTCTTCTGTCAATGGCAGCGGCATTTTTTGTCACTGTCATTGATCTTATTATCAGAAATTTTTGTTTTTTACTTATAGCGTTTGTTGAATAAAAAAAGCATTTTCGATCTTTGGCTTAATGTGTTTCAGGTGTTCAAAAGCCGTTTCATATTCAGTGATACTTTTGTCAATAAAATAGGCATTATTTTCTGTTTCAAAGTCATAATGTCCTTTTGCGGAGGCGATAAGGTCTTCAATAGAGAATGTAGGTATGTTTTCCGATTATTTTCAAGGCAGAGGCGACATCATCACGAAATTCGTTTTATGTGAATTGATTCAGCGAATTTTTGGTATCTGTACGATTTTTTGAAAGTTAAAAATTATTGAAAAATTATATAAAATCTCTGTTAAAATCAATCAGGATATGGTATAATCATCTTCGGCGGATAATGCCGAAATTTTTCAATATAAAGGAGAAACTGAAATGGATATAGTTTGTTTAGACCTTGAGGGTGTACTCGTACCCGAAATATGGATCGCTTTTGCAGAGGCAAGCGGTATTCCCGAACTGAAAAGAACGACCCGTGACGAGCCGGATTATGATAAGCTGATGACCTGGCGTCTGGGTATTTTGAAAGAGCACGGTCTTGGTCTGAAAGAAATTCAGGATACCATTGCAACGATCGACCCTATTCCCGGTGCCAAAGAATTTCTTGATGAACTTCGTTCCCTTACACAGGTCATTATCATCAGCGATACTTTTACACAGTTTGCAAAGCCTTTGATGCAGAAGCTTGGCTGGCCTACCATTTTCTGCAACTCTCTGGAGGTAGCCGAAAGCGGAGAAATTACAGGCTTTAAAATGCGTATCGAAAATTCAAAATATACCACCGTTAAGGCGCTCCAGTCCATCGGTTACGATACGATCGCAAGCGGTGACAGCTATAACGATCTCGGTATGATCAAGGCAAGCAAGGCAGGCTTCCTGTTCAAGAGCACGGACAAGATCAAAGCCGATCATCCCGAACTTCCTGCATACGAAACCTATGACGAGCTTCTTGCCGCCATCAAAAAACATCTTGGATAATACCGCACTGCGGTGATTCATTATCATATGCCAAATCCGGACGCTGATACAAAGGTTCGGATTTGGTTTTTATTTTAAAAAAATATCTGAAATTACTTCAATTTGACCTTTGTTTATGATATAATAATGAATTAGTGTAAGATAGCCGTGATATGCGGTTTTGTGTAATAAAAAATGGGAACAGGGTGAATCAATTGAATGATGAAACATTTGAAAAGGGCAGTGACGTGATTGCAGGGCGCAATCCGGTCAATGAAGCGATCCGTTCGGGTCGTGCAATAGAAAGTATTTTGATTGCAAAAGGCGAACTGAACGGTTCCGTGAAAGTGATTGCCGCAAAAGCAAAGGCAAAAAAAATACCAATTAAAGAAGTAGATAAAAAGAAACTTGATTTTCTGTGCGGCGGTGCTGTTCATCAGGGAATCGTCGCTCTTGCCGCCATTAAGGACTACAGCAGTGTGGAAGATATTTTTGCACTTGCTGAGGAAAGAAACGAAAAGCCGTTTATTATTGTTCTGGACGAGATAGAAGACCCCCATAATCTGGGAGCAATCATCCGTACTGCGGAATGTGCAGGTGCACACGGTATTATTATTCCGAAACGCCGTGCGGCAGGACTTTCCTATGCTGTCGGAAAGGCGTCCGCAGGTGCCTATGAATATATGCCCGTTGCAAGAGTGACCAATATTCCGAATGTTCTGGATGAGCTGAAAGAGCGCGGCTGTTGGGTTTACGGTGCGGATATGGACGGCTCGGCATATTGCGAGGGCGATTTAACAGGAGCGTGTGCGCTGGTGATCGGCTCCGAGGGCAACGGCTTGGGCAGACTGGTGCGGGAAAAGTGTGACGTGATCCTTTCTCTGCCGATGCTCGGTAAGATCAACTCTCTCAATGCGTCCGTTGCCGCAGGTGTGCTTATGTATGAATTTACTCGTCAGCGTCTGAAGCTTAAAGCAAAATAGAACGGAGGTTTAAGTAATGCCAAATCATAATGATGAAAATTCAACAGCAAAATCTCCCGAAAAAGATACAGAAGTGTCACCTGTTAAAACGCTTTCCAAAAATGATACACAGAACTCCGAAAGCGTTCAGGAACCGATCAAGGATATTTTTGACAGCAGCCGACCACAAAGTAACGACCCTGACGATCATAATATCCCTCCATCCTCCCGTGTGGATAAATTCAAATCAAAATTTAATTATTTACTGATGACAATGCAGCCGGAGGAGGACTTTGAGGACGACGGTAAACTTGACGCGGAAATGCGAGCGGAAAACAAGCAGCGGCGTAAGGAAAACAACAGCTTACATAATCTTGTCAATCTCCCAAAGCCGACAATACCAGCCAAATCCCAAAAATCGGAAAATGCTCCCGATACGAAAGTCTATCAGCCAAAAAAGCAAAAACCAACGCCGTCTGTTATACCGGAACCAATTACTGCTGATGTGACAACAGCAGCCACAGAGAAAAAGACGCAGGAAAAACAGCAGGAATTGCCGGAATATGATATATTTGCGGATAGTCCTTTTCAGCCCGATAAGCAGATCAGACATTCTGATACAAAGCCTCCAGCGGAACCAAAGAAAGAAACAGCAACCAAAGAAATACAAGACACACAAGAAAAAATTACTCCAAAAGCAGGCGTGTATGACGTAAAAGCCGATCATACCGCTGCGGAAAATCAGCCGAAAGCGGCGATTCCTGCCAGCAGCGTTCCGACACATAAGCAGGGCAGAAAAAAGAAGAAAAAAAATAAAAATAAAATTTCCGCACCTGCCGCCAACAGTGCAGTAAGCGCCAATATCGTCAGTACTCCCGTCAAATCCGATACAGTGAAATCCGAACTGCCCAAGGAAAAAGAGCCTGCTCCCGAAAAAATTCAGGAAGAAAAAATATCCCCTGAAACAGCAAAGGAGGAAAAAGCGGCAGAACAAAGTCCTCCGCCGAAAGCTTCCGACAATACCATATTCAGGCGAACGGACACACCAAAAGAAACCGCTTCCAATCATCATAATGAGCTGAACACGGATGATGATATAAAAATCATACCGTGGAACAGCAAAAAGCAGGAAAAAAATGAATCGGAAAAAGTCAATCCCGAATCAAAGGATTTTTCCGAGGGACATATCAAAGGTGTCATTTATCACGAAAGCATTTCACCGCCGTTTGTCGTGATGGCAGGTAAGTTTACCAGAACCTTGCGAAGTGAGTATGAATATGTCAGAATTTACAATAAGGCGCTCGTGGAAAAGCAAAAAAAGGAGGCGGCTCAGAATACCGCCAAACAGAAAGAAGGAACACCGGAAAAGATAAAAAAGCCGGTCAATACCAACCGTCAGCCGCCTATAAGAAAAAAATCAAACTTCGAGCCGCTTGATACTGTCCCCAAAAATACCAAAACCACAGTGGGCACGACGGCAAGTGGTACAAGCGCTTCTGTTGCTTCAAAACAATCAAAACAATCAAAACCATCAAAAACACAAACTGTTAAAACATCTCAGACTATCCAAACGGCTCAGACGGTTCAGGATCAAAGACCGCCAATGCCGGAAATGCGCAGAAAAAAATGGAAACTTCCGAGTTTCAGCCTGAAAGGTATGCTCAGCGGAGAGGAAGAATACGATCCCGAAGAAACAACAATAGAGGAACAAATTGAGAAACCCTTGCTTGACGATTACAATGAGGCAAAAGATGCCGAGGAAATCAAAAGCGAGATCGGAACGAATTTTCGTGTGGTTTTTGTCAGAACCTCTATTTTGCTTGCTGCACTTGTTGCTTCTGTCATTCTTGCCGTTCTCGCGCAGTGTACGCTGCTGTTTAAAAGCAGCCGCAACGGATGGTTGGTGTATGCACTGTTAAACTTTATTGTTTTCAGTGTTTCGGTGATTGCCAGCCGACTGCCGATCGTCAACGGTCTGATGCCGCTGCGGCATTTTAAGGGCAATGCCGATACCGCCGTCGCGGTGGCGTCCTTTGCGGCAGCGATACAGTCGATCACCGCCATCTTTACACCGCATATGTTTGTCAACGGAACACTTCATATTTATGTTCCGTTGGTGATCCTCGCACTGTTCCTGAATAACTTGGGCAGACTGCTGATCATACTTCGTGCCAGTGAGAACTTCAGATTTCTGATCAAGCCGTTTCCGAAGTATGCCGGCAAAATTTATACCGATGTCCGTACCGCAGAAAAAATGGTCAGCGAATTTCCGAACAAAAAGCCGCTCATCGCCTATACAAAACGTTCTAAGTTTATGAGCAATTTCCTCCAGCTTTCGTATGCTCCCGACCCGAGTGAAGTGCTTGCCTCAAAGTCTGCACCTATCACAACGGCAATTTCGATCGTATTTGGAATTCTGGACGGTATTCTGAAAAAGGATTTTGCCGCAGGCGTTTCGTCCTTTGCACTTACCGCTTGTATCAGTACCCCGATGATATGCCTGCTTGCCATCAATATTCCGCTGCTGAAACTTTGCAGAAATTCCCTGCGCGGCGGCGCGATGGTGACAAGCTATGAAACCGTCAAGCAGTTCTGCGATACTAACGCCATAATGCTTGATTCCTCTCAGCTTTATCCCAAGGGTACCATCACATTGAGCGGTATGAAAGCCTTTAAACAAAGTAAACTGAACGACGCCATTACAGCAGGCGCAGCAGTAATGTATGCCGTTAACGGACCGATGTGCGGTGTGTTCGATAATATTGTCCAGTGCAGTAAAAGTATGCTTCCCAGAGTGGACAGCGTTGTTTATGAGGATAATAAAGGACTGGTCGGCTGGGTCGGCGGTCAGCGGATTCTGATCGGAAACCGTGACCTTCTGGAATCACACAATGTCAAAGCACCCGACCCGGCACTGGAAGAACGCTACCGCGATGACTTCAACGAAATTTCGTATATTACCGTCGGCGGTGAGCTGATTGCAATGTTCGTGCTTGCCTATAAGCCCGACCGTGAGATCATCCACGAGTTAAGAAATCTGGAGGAAAACGGCGTCAGCTTCGTAATCAGAACCGTTGACCCGAATGTGACAAGAGAATCCGTGGCAAAGAAATTCTATCTGTATCACCGCTGTATCACCATCCTTCCCACGGGACTCGGAACCATAGGTCATAACGCAATGTCCTCGGTAGATGACAGGTCAAGGGCGTACCTTGTGACAAGAGGAAAGATATCTTCCTTTGCAAGAGCCGTTTCGGGTTGTATCAGAATCAAATCAAACGTCACCATTTCCAAAATCCTTCAATATGTCGCGATTGTTCTTGGATTGGTTCTTGTCACCGTCATCTCGTTTGTATCGGGGTTTGAAAAACTTGGAAACATTGAAATGCTGATCTATCTCGGTTTTTGGGCGTTGGCTTCGACAGCGGTATCAATGATCAAAAAATAATTTGAAAGGAAACGTAAAAATGAAAGTAGCACCATCACTTTTATCCTGTGACTTTGCAAAAATGGGAGAAGAAATCGTCAAAGTTGACAATGCCGGAGCAGACCTGATCCACCTTGATGTAATGGACGGTCATTTTGTACCAAACCTGACGATCGGACCCGCCATTGTCAAGGCAGTTCGCCCCTATACCCAACTTCCCTTTGATGTTCATTTGATGATAGACTATCCGTTGGACTATATCGACGCATTTGCCGACGCAGGAGCGGATATTATCACCTTTCATATCGAGTCAATGTCCGAACCGAATATGACCATTGACAAAATCCATTCAAGAGGTATTAAAGCAGGACTGGTCATCAAGCCGGGAACTCCCGTTGATGCCGTTTTCCCGTATCTCGATAAACTGTATATGGTTCTGGTAATGACAGTGGAACCCGGCTTCGGGGGACAGGAATTTATGGAAGATATGATGCCAAAAGTTGCCGCCATCAAAGCAGAATGTGCCAAAAGAAACCTTGATGTTTTGGTGGAGGTTGACGGAGGAATTTCCGAAGCGACCGCACCGGCTGCCTCAAAAGCAGGCGTTGACATATGCGTATCGGGTACAGGCGTCTTTAAAGCTGCCGACCCCTCTGCCGCCATTCAAGCGATTCGTAATTCATAATTCATAATTGCCCTACGGGGAACCGTGAGAAGTTATGCAGACATAAGAAACTATCAGCGAAGTGCTTTTCGGTGCTTCGCTTTTCTGATGCAAAAATTTTCTGACCTGTTTTGGAAAAGGGTAAAAAATTCCCTGTTTTAAAAATATTTTTTTCGATTCCACTTTCAGAGGTCGAATTTTAAATGATTTGTCGGGATTAGTGAGAGGGTTATTTTCGGCAGGAGAGAAAGGGCAGCATTAAGAGCCTGTTTAAAATTTTAGCACCGCACGGCACAGATATTAAACAGGCTCTAAAAAGTGTCAATTTATCTATGACGGTTTCATACAACTAACATCAATCGGTTGGTCGTTAAACGACCAACACAGCGGCTAACAAAGCAACCGACAAAGCGGCTCAGTCAACGACCAACAAAACAGCCAACCGACCGACCACAATAGAACAAGATATATCTATATCCCCTACAGGGATATAGATATATCTGAAAAGAAAATAAAAAAGCCGTTTCACTCGCGCGCCTTGGGGGCGGTGAGCCTAACGGCGAAAAAAAGAATAATGAATAATTTTTATACAACTTATGGCTGCGGAATTTCTTACGGTTCCCCGCAGGGCAATTATGAATTCATCACAGATGTTTGCCGATTTTTTCGATGGCGTTGATGAGGGCGATGGGGGAGGCGTGTTCGTGGAGAATTGCGGAAAGAGCGGTACTGCGGTTTTTGTAGGAAGAAAATTCGGAGATGGTGTTGATATATTTGCTTCGTAAAATAGAGGTGCAGCCGATGACGAGGTAGTATTTTTCGTTGAGAGTATATGCCGAACTTGTGAGCCTTCCGCCGCTGACGGAATATAATGCCTTGATACAGGCAAGAAAATTTTCGGCGGTTTCAAATCCGAAAACATAGGATTCCATACAGCTTTTGATATGATAGATTTTGCGCTTTGGCGGCTTTTGCAAAACGGTAAGAAGTAAAATACAGCCGTGCTCATATTTCAGCGCTTCAATGACAATGCGCTTATCGGTAAAGTTGATGCCTGTTTTGACCGATGCGTGATTTAAAAGCTCCCGTAATACCGAACGTGAATGGATCTCTGAAAGGCTCAGGGTCTCAAAGGTTACGGAATAGCTTTTCATATCCTCGTCGGAAAGGGAAATCAATATCCTTTCCGCATCAATCTGCTCAATATTCACTTAGGCTCACCTCGAAACAAAGAAATTGAAGAAAATAAATCTCTCCATTACATAATATTAAATATATCCGTATTTTGCAATTGATTATTACTGGATTCCGAAAAATACCTGTCATTACTGTATTTGACCGTTGAAAAGAATGTGAAAATATGCTATGATTCAAGTAATAACGGGGGATTGATGAAATGAAAAATGAGGTCAATAATATCAAAAGTCTGGAAAAAAAAATGCTCCGCTCGGTTCGCTTCTGGCTAGTAATGCTTCTGCCCATCACGCTGATACTGCGGCTGATCGTGAGCAACGTTCCAAATGCTGCCGATTTTTACTGCGATCATATTTACAGGTATGTGTCTGTGATATTTAACAATCTTTCGGGAGTTGTTCCTTTTTCGCTGGCGGAATTTGTTTTCATCGGCGGCATTCTGGCAATTCTGGTCTATATCGTATCGCTTGTTGTGCTTGTGATCAGGAGAAAGGGAAAGCGTATCAAAGAATTGCGGAACGGTATTCTGAATCTTATTTGTCTGTTTTCGGTCATTCTTTTTCTGTTTAATACGAACTGCGGACTGAATTATTACCGGAGCGGTTTTGAGCAGTTAAGCGGACTGAAAACCACACCCGTTGCGGCAGATACGTTATATGATACTTGTGTGTATCTGGCGAAAAATGCCGCACGGTCGGGAAAAAATGTCGATCGTGACGAAAACGGCGTGATGATTCTGAACGATATGAATGAGATCAAACACCTTGCCGCTGATGCAGTGAATGGTTTGAATGAAAAATATGATTTTATCTATCACGGCTACAGCATACCAAAAGGCGTACTGCTTTCACGGGGAATGAGCCGATTGAATATTACGGGTATCTATTTTCCGTTTACGTTTGAAGCGAATGTCAATACAGATGTTCCCGATTTTTCAATACCTGCGACAATGTGCCACGAACTTTCCCACGTTCGCGGCTTTATGCACGAGGAAGATGCCAATTTTGTTGCGTTCCTTGCGTGCACCCTGTCAGACAGTGACGAGCTGAATTATTCGGGCGATATGCTGGCGCTTTCCTATGCTTCCAATGCCCTGTATTCCGCCGATAAGGAGCGATATTATGAGCTGATACAAAATTATTATACCGATGAAATGCTGTCAGATCTCAGGGCTTCTGCCGAATACTGGAAGCAGTTTGAAACACCCGTTGCCGAAACAGCGGCGAAAATCAATGACAGTTATCTGAAATCCAATTCACAGTCCGACGGTGTAAAAAGCTACGGAAGAATGGTTGACCTTGTTATCGCTTATTACTGTTCGGAAATTCAATAAATTAAAAATAAAGTTCCAAAAATCTCTGTACAAATGATAAAATATTGTGTATAATATACGATAAGGGGTTTAACGTGATGATTTTGGTAATATTTAACAATCATCTTACCTAAAACCTGTTCATTGGTACAAAGAGGAGTGGAAAGTCAATGAAAAAAATGCTTGTTGCCGATAATACCGAAATGAACAAGTCAATTCTCTATGAAATATTTGACAATCAGTATGAATTGATCCAAATGGACAGCAGTGAGGCGTTTTTTCGTCTGATGATGCAGTATAAGGATGAAATTTCAATCGTGCTGATCAATGAAAGCATTGCCTGCAATTTTTCGGAGGAAAATGCCCAGACACTGATTGATCTGAAAATCTTTGATAATATTCCGTTAATCATTATATTAAACGGCGATGGCGGTAATGTCAGAGGACAAAATATTCGCCTTCCGTACAGTGATTTTATCAATTCGCCTGTCAATCCTTATGTTGTCAAAAAACGTGTGGCAAATCTTGTGGAACTGTTTTCCCACAAAACAAAGCTGGAAAAGTTGGTGCAGCAGCAGACAAGAAAAATTCTGGCACAAAACAAAGCACTGAAAATTCAGCAGAAAAAAATCAATACCATTAATAATGATATGCTCGATACATTAAGTACGGTGATAGAGTATCGTGATGTGGAATCGGGCAGACATATTCATAGAATACGGAAATTTACAGAGGTTCTTTTAAAAATTTTGGCGAAAGATTATCCGAAATATAATCTTACTGCCGAAAAAATCTCTCTGATCACTTCGGCGTCCTCGCTTCACGATATAGGCAAGATCGCGATTCCCGATTCGATCCTGTTAAGTCCGAGAAGGCTGACCTACGACGAATTCAGAATTATGAAACAGCACACCGTGCGCGGCTGTGAGATCCTGGAACAGTTGGAGTCGGTCGAAAAGAACGAATACTATACTTATTGTTATGATATATGCCGTTATCATCACGAAAAATATGACGGTCTGGGTTATCCCGACGGTCTTGTCGGTGATGAGATCCCGATCTGGGCGCAGGTCGTATCGCTTGCGGATTGCTATGACGCGCTGACAAGCGACAGACCATACAAAGCGGCTTTCAGTCACGAACAGGCGGTTGAGATGATCAGAAGCGGTGCCTGCGGTGCTTTCTCCGACGAGATGATGGACTGTTTCAGCAAAGTCCTGCCGCAGTTCAAGGCGCTTGCCAAGGAATATGCGGATATTAACCACGTTGACAGAAATATTTCCGATGACAGCTGTCATAAATTTGCCCGTGACACAAAGATTGACCATACAAGGGATATTTACCTGAAAATGGACAGAGATGACCTGATCAAAACCATCGAACACCAAAAATCCATAATGGTCGAAACACACAAGCGTGACTGTGAAGTTTTTTACAATGCTTCGGACTATGTATTTGAATTTGACCTTTTGCACGATACCTTCCACGAAAGAAAGGGCAACTTTACCGAGTATCTGGGTTATACGCCGAAAAATTACGAGGAAGCAGTGACGCTGTTCGCAAAGACCTGTTCACCGGAATATCAGAATAAATTTGTCCGTGCTTTCAGACTGGAAAATATCAAATCGGAAACAGCTAAAAACCATACTGCTGTGACGCTTGAATGTCTGATGAAGCTGAAAAAGGAAGAATATTGCACCGTGCGCTGTGCGGTGATTCCCATTCTGAAAGACAACAAGCCGGTTCGTATCTTTGCGTCACTGATCGTTCTTGAAAATGCTGCACTTCCCGAAAGCTCCGACGGAGCGTCGGAAGACCACGATATTGTGACGGGACTCTGGAATTTTGACGGAATGAAAAAGGAAACCAATGATTTTCTGGAGCACAGCGGAAGAAACGGTTATCATATGCTGATGGTGATCGATATTGATGATTTCCGTACTCTGAACCGCCGCACCAGTTATCAGTTCGGTAATGATATTCTGAAAGATATTGCCGCCGTGCTGAAAAGAAAGGCAACAGTCGGTACAGTCATAGGCAGAATTGAGGATGACAATTTTCTTTTGTTCATTAATGACTGTCCGAAGAATGAGGAAGGGTTAAGTATGGTTGACGATATTTTCAGATGCCTGCACAAAACCTATACCTTTAACGGTATGTCCTATCCGGAGCTTTCAGCGTGTATCGGTGTGGCAAGTTATCCGTCGGACGGCAAGACCTTTGACGAATTGTTTTCCAATGCTTCGAGAGCTGTTGACATTGCCAAGATCAACGGAAAAAATATGTATCTTTTCTATAACGAGAATATGAAAAAAAGCTGGGAAATCGAAAAGTACAATGCCATACCCGAAGTTCAGGAAGAAAAAGAAATTGAGCTTGTTGAATTTGACAAATGCTTTGTGCCTGTGATGGATTCGGGAAGCGGTATGATCCTTTCCTATGATTTTATCGAAGTCAGCGAAGAATACGGTGCCGATTTTGATGATATATATGAATCGATCTACTACAGCAGCAATATAACGGCGCTGAGTCTGAACAGTCTGAGAAGACTGATCGCGTCGATCCATTTGTTAAGCAGCAAAGAGGTATCTCTGCCGAAACTGTCACTGATGACAATGTTCAATGGCAGGGACACCGACACCATCTTGAAAGCAATAGAGGAGATACTCTCGCAATACCCTATTGTCACAGAAAATATCTGCATAATGCTTTCGCAGGATATGCTGGAATCGATGAGTACAAAAGAACTGGCGGCATTTAACGGCGGCTTGCGCAGTTTCGGTTTTCAAGTGGGTGTTTATAATGCCGGTGCGAAAAACTTCAATATCAAATGCTTTACGGAAAAGCTGTTCGATAAGATCGTTTTTGCCAAATCGTTTTTGAACGATATTGATAACGGCATTTATCCCATTGAGCTTCTGGTGTATTTTATCGGATATTTTTCGGAATTTGGCACGGAAATCGTAATGCCGGACGATACCAGCGAGGATATTATTTCTGTACTGAAACAGAAAACACACTTGTCTTTTGGCATACATAAGGGCGAATTGATAATGTTCGACGATTTTATCGAGCAAATGCAGGTTTCTTCCGTTGTCAACGAATACCCGATACTGAGCCACGAGAATACAGCTTTGGTGCTGAACGAAAGAATGTATGATGAAATACTGGAACAGACACGCTCGTTTATTGCCGAGTGGTCGCCGCGTTTTGACAGCATCAAGCTGTCAGGCTCTTTTGAGAAAATGTACGGCTATGTTCCCGAAAAAGATGATTTTATCAGAAATATCCGTGACCGTCAATTCCTGCACCCCGATGATGTCAGAAAGCTGATCGAAAAGCTCAGTGCTGCACGTTCGGAAAATTCCGTTTCGGATTGCTTTGTCAGAATTTACCGCAAGAGTGATGACCGGTATATCTGGAACAAAGTAAGTTTTGTTTCCGTTCGCAACGCTTCCGGAATTCCGGTGAAAATAGCAGCCGTATTTGTTGATGTTTCCGAGCAAAAAAACAGCAGGGATGAGGAACACCGCAAGGACAGAACCGATTTTATTACCAGTCTTTACAACAATCAGGCTACCGAAAACAAAATTAAAAGTTATCTTTATGATGACGGTATTGAGGGCAGTCACGCAATGATCATTGCGGAAATAGGCAACTTTGAAAGTGTTGAAAAGGAGCTAGGTTCCGTATTTGCCAATGCCGTTCTGAAAGGTGTGGCGCAAAGTATCCGTGAGCTTTTCAGAGATTCCGACATTATAGGACGAAACAGCGGCAGTCAGTTTACGATATTTGTTAAGAATATCAGCAATTATTCCAAGCTTGCCGAAAAGGCAAATCAGGTATGTGCGGTGATGAATAACAAATATCAGTCCGAAAACGGCGATATTAGCATTTTCGGAAAAGCGGGTATCAGTTTATTCCCCAAGAACGGCAAAACCTATGATGAGCTTTATTCCGACGCTTTGCAGGCATTGTATTTTGCCAAACACAATATCAGCAGCAGTATTTCCTTTTTTGCCGGTACGGATGTTGATATAAAACTTCTTCACGAATAAAAATACCTACAGCAATCTAAAAGCCTGTTTGAAATCTTAGCACCGCACGGCACAGATATTAAACAGGCTCTAACAAACAACAAACGACCCCACAGTTTGACACCGTGAGGTCGTTTTCTTTATGCTTGTGTGGTTTCTGTGTTTGCTTTCTTCTTATTTTCAATCAGACCTTTCAGCTTTTCGCTGCCAAAGACAA
Organism: uncultured Ruminococcus sp.; assembly: GCA_902803805.1. Lineage (GTDB taxonomy): Bacteria > Bacillota > Clostridia > Oscillospirales > Acutalibacteraceae > UBA1213. The sequence continues at coordinate 4,231 of CADCRH010000014.1, read as the reverse complement.
ATGCCACAGCAAAGCCGATCAGCAAGGCGATAATGGCGATGATTCCCTGAACATTCAGAGCAAAGCCCGAATTGTTGTAAAGCGACAGGAGCGAGCCTGTCATCAGTCCGAGAATGGCGAAAAAGGTCATTTGCGGAAAATGCTTGATACAAAGGTCGATCAGCTTTGCGCCGCCGAGAATTCCAACGATAACACCCAGTCCGACGGGAAGAAGAATCATACAACTGTTGAGGAAGTTGGCTGTCAGGTCGGCAATTGCGCCGAGCACCGTGGAGTACAAGCCGAGTATCATTAATATCATTGAACCGCTTACACCCGGAATGATCATACACATTGCCGCAAGAGCCGAGCCAAAGAACAAAAACAGCCAGTTTCCGAGATTTAACTCCAATTGGATCACAGCTTCCTCTTTGTCCGAAGTATTGACAAAAGCCAGTGCGATCATTATTCCGAAAAAGACAACAAACGAGATGACAGACACGGGATGGAATTTTGTTTCCAGTGATTTTCGGAATATCATCGGGATACTTCCGATAATCAGTCCTGCAAAAAAAGCGAATGTCGGCATCGGATATTGTGCAAGAAGAAATTTCAGAAGTTTTGAAAATCCCACAATTCCGACCGCACCGCCGATCAGAACAGGCAGCAGAAATAAAATGCTTTCTTTAAAATGTTTTTTGATTCCCGTGACAGAATCAATTAACTTATCGTAAATATTCAGTATGACCGCCATCGTGCCGCCGCTCACACCGGGAATGATATTGGCGACGCCTATAATACAGCCGTATATCGCATTGATAATAAAACGCATAGATCTTCTCCTTTTAATTTTGTTTTCTTACAATTTTGTACTCGTCATCACGACTGTAATACGGACAGCTTTCCAATGAATTGGTCAAAAATTTCGCGAATTCGTCCTCGTCCAGATTCACCAGACATTCATAGCAGTCGCAATATTCGTTAAATACATAATTCGTACAGCTTTCGCAGCCCGAAAATTCAGTCACGAAATCTCCTCCTTTCTGCCACTGAAAATATTATCATATACGGGAAAAAATTTCAATGATTGTTTTGCGTATGAATTTGCGGTGCGTGGATCCGGCTTTTGTGCAAAGTTAAAATAACGGTAAGTCGAAAAATTCGGCTTACCGTCAATGGATATTCTTCAATTTGAGTTGACCGTTGTTTTTGTGTCGGAGTATATCACCCGGAATATCGCACAAAGTATGGCGCTTACGGCGATCAGCATAATTCCGATGATTCGGTAATAGATCACATATTCCGATACCGAACCGTAAATTTCAAAAATTCCGTCCAGACACGAACCGACCGTTAACGTTGCAATGCCGCAGTGATAAACAATGACAGGGGCACCCGACGGATATTTGAATCCCGTGACCCACAATATGGCAAATACCGACGCACCGCCGATAAGGGGATAGAGAAACAGATGGATCATACTGTCGGAATAAACATCGTGACTGAAATGTTCATAAACTGCCGAGAAGAGTCCGCAGAACGAAGCAATGCCAATGTATGTGATAATCGTTCCTAAATATTTTTTGCGTGAAAGCTTATCCGATATATACAATATCGCTCACACTCCTTTCGGAAATTTTGTTGCCGTGTGTTGTCGGATTGTTGACGACCCTGCCGTTAAAATACATTGTGCTGGAACCGCCGCCGTCAAGATTATAGGCGGTCTGAACGCCGAGTCCCTGCATAAACTGCGCAAGCTGATACAGTGATAGTCCCGTGCTGGCACTGGTTCTGCCGTCTGCCACCACCATTACATAGTGAAGGTCATCAATCTGACCAATCGCTGTTCGGGGATTGTCCGCCATTGCCTTGCCCACTTCATCATTTACACCAACCAATACAGTGCCGTCGGTGACAAGTGAGGGACCGAACGTCAGAACCTGATAAGCACCGTTGTTCAGAAGCTCCTGTGCGCTTATATCGGCTTCTTTGATGATTTGGAATGTTCCGTCCTGATAGATCACTAAATCCTCCTGTGAGCCGTTGGAGGACGTTTCACGAAGAATCGTGCCGTTTCTGATGACATATCCGCTCCGTGCGCTGTAATAGTCGCCGTTTATCGCAAGAATTGCATTGTGATCGGCAGCAATTTCGGAAGTTTTCTGCGTGATATTTTTACCGTATGTGTTATAGGCAAGCGCCGTTTTGAGAAATTGAATATCTGTCAGCTGAATATCGGCAACATAAATGGTGGTATCGTTTTCTCTGTATTCATTCAGCGTAATGGTGATGTTTCCGTCACTGTAGGAATTTTCGGTCATTACGGGTGATAGATTTTCTTCTGAAAGGTCGGCAGAAGCGCTTTCGGTGCTTGTTTCTCCGTTTTCGGAAACACTGCTGTCTGACTGTGGCTGTGATTGTGATATTACATAGGAGCTGCCGTTGGAATCAGGTGCCGCACCGAATGACGGGTTGGTGTCAAGAACCGCATAAGTCCTTGGAATCACAAAAGCGTCCAGCAGAATATAAACCGTACAGGCAGTCAGAGCCGCTCCGTAGGCAATGCCCCAAAACAAAGGTTTTTTCAAAATGTTCATTGTCATACCTCCGCTTTATTGATCTGTGGTTCTGGGAAATATCAGAAAACGCTGTACCGTCCAGCTGATACCGAAGAAAACAATTTCCGTGAAGATCTTGGCAAGAAAAGAATTCATCCCAAAAGTATGCACCAACAGTGATAAAAACAGGGTATTGCCTATCAAGATCAACACGGCAAGGGTGAAATACTGAACAGCCGTTTTGATAAGACTGTCGTTGTTTTTAAATACCAGTTTTTTGTTAATAGAGAAATTGACAGTCGAGCTGAATATTCTGGCGGTGATATTGGAAACGGGAATACATACCGCCGAGCCGAGCCCGGATAAAGCAATCATCAGAATACTATATGCAAGATAGTCAACCAAAAAACCCACAAAGGAAGAAGCCGCAAATTTCAGTATGATACTGTAAATCCTGAAAGAATCCCTGAAGGCGTTGAAATGAGAACCTGAATTGTTGTTTTCATATATTGTGGTGATTTTCTTTTCATAAATTTTGATATGATTGCGCGAACATTCCAAAAGAACGTTCATTTCATATTCGTATCTTTCGCCCGAACAATCAAGCATAAAGGGGATAAGACCGCACCCAAAAGCCCGAAGCCCCGTTTGTGTATCGTGGACTTTAATGCCTGTGGAAATTGTGTAAACCAAGCGTGTCATACTGTTACCGAAACGACTTCTCAGCGGCACTTTTCCCTCAAACTTCCTTCCGCCTATAGTCAGTGAATCGGGCTGTTTTGCCGCTTCCTCGGTGATCATAACGGTATCTTCGATTGTATGCTGACCGTCGGCGTCCAGCGTTACAATGATTCCGTGGGGCATATTGCTGTCTTTGATATATTGCAGAGCGGTTTTCAGGGCACAGCCCTTGCCTTTGTTGGTTTCGTGCGTCAGTACGGTGGCATATTCGGAAACAATGCCGAAAATTTCTTGAAATCGTTCTCCGCTCCCGTCGTCAACAACGATAACGGTATAGCCGTTTTCGCAAAGTTTTTTGGCAAGCCTGATGATCACCGCTTCGGGTTCATATGCCGGTATGACGGCAATTTTGCTGTAGGTCATTTTCATCTGCCTCCTGTCCGTTTTGTGGTATCTGTTCTTTATATAATATAATAATCGGAAAACTTGAAAAAGAATTGAAAAAGAGCTGTTTTTTAAAATCTTAACAGAAAGTTCAACTTTCAAAAATATGGTGTTAAAAAATAAATTTGTTCATCAATGCATATAATAGAAAAGCAGGTCATAGAATTTAGCAGGTGAAAAACAAAAAATCAAAAATATTTTTCAAAAAATTTTTTGGAATTTTATTTTTGTTTTTGCATATAATATAGTAAATTCGCAAATTTCTTAAAAATTTTCAAAAAAATTTCTCTGTGAAAACGGCTTGAATACTGGGGTTTTGAGGGGCTGAGAAAAAAACTTCAAAATTTTTGAAATTTTTTTAAAAAAAGGCTTGACATTTGGGTGGGAATAGTGTATTATAATAAACGTCGCTGAGAGATACAACAAAAACCCAAGAAATAACGAGGGTTTTGAGGGTTCTCAAAGATGACAAAGAGTTGATGTGGGAGCATAGCTCAGCTGGGAGAGCATCTGCCTTACAAGCAGAGGGTCACAGGTTCGAGCCCTGTTGTTCCCACCACACGGTCCGG
>CADCRH010000013.1 GCA_902803805.1 uncultured Ruminococcus sp. | reverse complement strand
TTTTTCTGTCATTTGTGCGATGATATAATGTGCGTTTTCATTGGTGAGCTGAATAATTTCCCCGTCCGAAAGTGCGTCTTGATTTAAACGGCAATAGGAAAGAATACGGTCGGTTTCTTTTTGTGCAAGGGTATCAACATTTGGCTCTTTCGCAAGCTGTTGATAGAATTCGTCTGTATAAATGTACTGTATGGTGTCGTAAAAAAGGTTTCCTGTTGTAAAATAAACATTCTCGTCATCTGAGTCATATTCTTCGATAATGCTTGTTTCATACATTTCATTATTTTCATCATATGCTGTGTCATATTCTTGATCAATAACAATATCCTCATCCGTATCATCATTGTATGTATGAATGAAATATACCTGACTGCTTGAATACTGACTGTATCTTTGTTCTTGCTGTAATCTGCTGATGGCTTCGTTTTCAAAATAATGGTTAAATACCAACTCAAAGAAAATACACCGACCCTCTTGCAGATATGTTTCGCTGATGTCCTCGGCAAATTATGCCGTGACAAAAGATTTAACCTCTGCATTGGAAAACGGCTACACCAAATGTAAAAGATGTCAGCCGAACTGATTTGATAAAACAGCACCGCCCGAGTGAATGATCCTCGGGCGGTGCTGTTATGTGTTATTAAATTGTAAGGTCAAATCATTATGACTGTGAACGTTCTTTCAGTTCTTCATATCTGTCAACAGACTTTTCTTCTGCCTTCTTGAACAGTTCTTCTGCTCTGTCGGGGAACGAACGTGTCAATGCACTGTAACGTGCCTCGCCCATAATAAAGTCACGATAAGAAGTTTTCGGCTCCTTGCTGTCGAGCGTGAACGGATTCTTGCCTTCAGCTTTGAGAAGCGGATTATATCGGAACATATTCCAGTAACCGCATTCTACTGCTTTCTTCATCTCTGCCTGACAGTTCTTCATACCGCCCTTGATGGAGTGCATTTCGCACGGAGCGTAGCCGATGATGAGCGACGGACCCGGATATGCTTCTGCTTCCTTGATTGCTTTGAGTGTCTGATTCTGGTCTGCACCCATTGCGATCTGTGCAACATAGATATAGCCGTATGACATTGCGATGTCTGCAAGACTTTTCTTTGCAATCGCCTTACCTGCTGCCGCAAACTGTGCCACCTGACCGATCTGTGAAGCCTTGGAAGCCTGTCCGCCTGTGTTGGAGTAAACCTCTGTATCGAATACCATAATGTTAATATCGTCACCCGATGCCAGAACGTGGTCAACACCGCCGAAGCCGATGTCATAAGCCCAGCCGTCACCGCCGAAGATCCATACGGACTTCTTGGAGAGATACTCTTTGTTTTCGAGAATGTCGGCTCTCTTTGCACAGTCGCAGTCAAGCTTTTCAAGCTCTGCAACAACAGCCTTTGCAGCCGCGCCGTTCTTCTCGCCGTCATCCTTAGTAGCAAGGAACTCGGCAATTGCTGTCTTGACAGCTTCGGGAGCTTTTTCGCTGTCTGCGATCTCTTTCAGTTCGTCGATCAGTCTTTCGCGGATGGCTTTCTGACCGAGATACATACCGTAGCCGTGCTCTGCGTTGTCCTCAAAGAGGGAGTTAGCCCAAGCAGGACCGTGACCGTCTTTGTTCACTGTATATGGTGAAGTTGCTGCCGGACCGCCCCAGATGGAGGAACAGCCTGTTGCATTTGAAATGTACATTCTGTCACCGAACAACTGTGTAACAAGACGTGCATAAGATGTTTCCGCACAGCCTGCGCAGGAACCGGAGAATTCAAGAAGCGGCTGTTTGTACTGGCTGCCGATCACATTGAGGTTGGCAGTTGTTTCGGGCTTCTCTGTCACCTTTTCCACACAGTAGTCAAATACAGGCTGCATATCGTCCTGTGTTTCTCTTGCCACCATCTTGAGTGAATTTGTCGGACAAACACCGACACATACACTACAGCCCATACAATCCATCGGTGAGATAGCGAGAGTATATTTGTAGTCTGTCTTTACAACAGGCTTGGGAGCGATCTTGATGTTGGAAGGAGCTGCTGCAACTTCTTCATCAGTAAGTGCAAACGGTCTGATCGTAGCGTGAGGACATACAAACGAACACTTGTTACATTTTGCACAAGTATCCTGATTCCATTCGGGAACCATTACCGCAACGCCGCGTTTCTCGTAAGCAGAAGCGCCAAGTTCAAATGTACCGTCAACGTGGTCAACAAATGCCGATACGGGAAGTGCGTCACCGTCCATCCTGCCGACAGGATCAAGAATGTTTTCAACCATCTTGACAGTCTTTTCCTTGCCTTCCAGTGCAGCGGTCTTTTTCTCGTCGGAAGCGTCTGCCCACTCTGCGGGAACGTCAACCTTTACGAATGCCGTAACACCTGCGTCAATTGCCTTATGGTTCATATCTACAACGTCCTGACCCTTTTTCAGATAGGACTTTGTTGCTGCGTCCTTCATATGCTGAACTGCTTCGTCGATCGGCATAATCTTTGCCAACGCAAAGAAAGCAGCCTGAAGGATGGTATTGGTACGCTTGCCCATACCGATCTGTGCGGCAAGGTCGATTGCATTAACTGTATAAAGCTGAATATTGTTCTTTGCGATATACTGCTTTGTTTCTGCATTAAGATGGGTATTGAGTTCCTCTGCGCTCCACTGGCAGTTGATCAGGAATACACCGCCGGGCTTAACGTCCTGTACCATCTTATAGCCTTTCAGGATGTAGGACGGGTTATGACAGGCAACAAAGTCAGCCTTATTGATATAATACGGGCTCTTGATCGGCTTATCACCGAAACGGAGGTGAGAAATGGTAACGCCGCCCGTTTTCTTTGAGTCATACTGGAAGTAAGCCTGAACATACTTCTGTGTATAGTCACCGATAATTTTGATGGAGTTCTTGTTAGCACCAACGGTACCATCACCACCGAGACCCCAGAACTTGCATTCGATCGTGCCCTCTGCTGCGGTGTTCGGAGCGGGTTTTTCCTCCAGTGAAAGATTCGTAACATCATCGGTAATACCGATCGTAAACTGTGCTTTCGGAGCGTCTTTTGCCAGTTCTTCAAATACGGCAAATACACTTGACGGAGGCGTATCCTTGGAACCCAGACCGTAACGGCCGCCTACTACCTTAATACCTGTTTTGCCCTGTGCGGCAAGAGCGGCAACAACGTCAAGGAACAGCGGCTCACCGAGAGCGCCCGGCTCCTTTGTTCTGTCAAGAACAGCGATCTTCTTTACGGTTTCCGGAATTGCTTCCACCAGTTTGTCAGCTCTGAACGGACGATAAAGTCTTACTTTTACGATACCTACTTTTTCGCCGTTAGCGTTCATATAGTCGATGACTTCTTCGGCAACGTCACAGATGGAACCCATCGCGATGATCACACGTTCCGCGTCCTCTGCACCGTAGTAGTTAAAGAGTTGATAATTCGTACCGATCTTCTCGTTGATCTTGTTCATATACTTTTCAACAAGTTCGGGAACGGCGTCATAATACTTGTTGCAAGCTTCTCTGTGCTGGAAGAAAATATCGCCGTTTTCGTGAGAACCGCGCATTACGGGACGTTCAGGGTTCAAAGCTCTCTTTCTGAATGCCTTTACCGCGTCCATATTGCACATATCAGCGAGGTCGTTATAGTCCCAGATCTGAATCTTCTGAATCTCGTGTGAGGTTCTGAAACCGTCAAAGAAGTTGATAAACGGAACTCTGCCCTCAATTGCCGCAAGGTGAGCGACAGGAGCAAGATCCATTACTTCCTGTGTATTGGTTTCCGCCAACATTGCAAAGCCTGTCTGACGGCAAGCATAAACGTCGGAATGGTCACCGAAAATATTCAAAGCGTGTGAAGCAACACAGCGAGCCGATACGTGGAATACGCCCGGAAGCAGTTCACCTGCTATTTTATACATATTGGGGATCATAAGAAGAAGTCCCTGTGATGCGGTAAATGTTGTGGTAAGCGCACCTGCATTCAGAGAGCCGTGAACGGTACCGGCAGCACCTGCCTCGGACTGCATCTCCTCCACTTTTACGGTCGTACCGAAGATGTTTTTCAGTCCCTGTGCAGACCACTGGTCAACATAGTCTGCCATCGGGCTTGACGGTGTAATGGGATAAATACCTGCCACTTCCGTAAACGCATAGGCAACGTGCGCAGCGGCATTATTACCGTCCATTGTTTTCATTTTTCTTGCCATTGGAATAGTCCTCCTTATTTATATAATAGTGACAAAATTTCAAACAGTGTACACTGTCACTGTACCAACTATGATTTTAACACTTTTTCTCCTTGATGTAAAGTAAAAAAATGTAAATATTTTATAATTATTTTTTATAATTGTCGGATTTATATGTGCTTTTTGGTTCATAAAACAGAAACTGGCATTTATTAAGGCAGACAACCGAATTTTAAATTCATAATTCATAATGCATAATTACCCTGCGGGGAACAGGAAAAGACAGCACAGACATAAGTGATGATGAGAGAAATAAAAATCGTTCCGACAGAGAAAAATGCTTGTCGGAACGTCTGCCTTGTTTATGGTGATTTTTTTTTCTTTTGCCTGAGTTCTCTGAAAAAGTCCGAAAGCATTGCCGAACATTCTTCCTCCAGAATGCCGCCCACATATTCCGGCTTGTGATTATACGGGAGGTCAAAAAGATTGATGACAGATCGGCACGAACCTGCCTTGTAATCGTATGACCCAAACACCACACGCCTGATACGTGAGTTGATGATCGCCCCTGCACACATCGGACAAGGCTCCAGTGTTACATAAAGTTCGCACTGCCAGAGCCGCCAGCCCCCGAGTGTTTTACAAGCATTGTCTATTGCCATCAGTTCGGCGTGATACAGTGCATTTTTGCCTGTTTCACGCCGATTATAGCCCACACCGACGATCTCGCCGTCCTTTGTGACCACCGCGCCGATCGGAACTTCATTGATCTCATAAGCTTTTTTTGCCTGCTCTATCGCCGCAAGCATCAGTATTTCATCCTTTGTCATATGTTCCTCATCAAAAAACTTTATCAATTACGGTCAGCACCACAAAAACAAGGAATGTCGGGCTACTGATCAGCACCATTACCTTTGTGCCGGTGCTCAGCTGACATTTCCGTTTTTTGAATTTCAACAGTCCGATTTTTCTGACACGCAGCGCATACAGTGAAAACAACATCAGCACCAGTGACAATGTTAAAAACGACAGAAAAAAACGGGAATATCCCTCATTGGAAAAAGTTTTTGCGGCAACGGAAGCACTCACCGCAAAAGCGTTGTTCATAAAATGGATGAGCATTGTCGGTAGCAGTCTGCCGCTTGTCTTTCGCACGATACCAAATACGATTCCCGAACCGAAAGCAAATAATGCTCCCGTAAACGAGGAGTGAAGCAGTCCGAAGCACAAAGCGGACACCACAACGGCAAAATCTTCGCCGCACCGCGCCAACATTCCCATAATGATACCACGAAATGCCAATTCCTCACAAACAGCAGGAACGACCGCACAGGTAAATATCATCATCGTTACCGTCACAAAGTCGTTGCCGAAATACGACGCACCCGAACCGCCGAGCCACGGCAAAAGCTGTGCAATGATACCTGTCAGAAAGTTCAGCAAAATACACGCGCCGAAGCCGAACAATACCATCAGCATACAGTCAAATTTACCGCAGCGCGGTTTGTATCTTCTCATATTTTTACGCCAGCCGCCCTGAAGATGAGAACAGATAAAGGTCGGCGCAAGCATTGAAATGATTGACACACCGGCAAGAAGCAGCATATATAATACAAAATTGTTTCTTGTGCCGCTGTATGCCGCCAGAATACTCAGAAGAAGATTCAGCGCCAGGATCATTATACAGGCAAAGGAGGAATAAAGGACACTTCGTTTCACTGCTTTTTTCTGTATCAGCATTTCATCTTTGAATTTTACTGCCTGAAGTCTTTTCATCGCGCTCCCTCCTTAGAGCCTGTTTCATATCTGTGCCGTGCGGTGCCAAGATTTTAAACAGGCTCTTACGGTTGGTGATCGGTCATCCCTCGGAAATGATATTGGAAGCCGCCAACATTGCTGCCAGTCTGCCCGTATGGAAGTTCAGCGAGCCTTGCATCCACACCGCATACGGTTCACGCAGAGGTGCGTCTGCCGAAAGTTCGATCGATGCGCCGAGCGTAAAAGCGCCTGCCGCCATTATGACCTTACTGTCGTAACCGGGCATATCCCACGGTTCGGGTGTCACAAAGGAATCGATCGGCGATGCTTTCTGCACTCCCTGACAGAAACCAATCAAACGTTGTTCGCTGCCGAGCAGCACTGCCTGAATAATATCTCCCCTTACCTCATTGTATCTCGGTGTTACTTCACAACCAAGAAGTTCATAAAGTGCAGAGGTAAAGATCGCGGTTTTGACTGCCTCGCCCGTAACGTGAGGAGCATTGAACGCACCCATAAACAGTTCGCGGTTATTGCCCAGTGTACAGCCGACTTCCTTTCCTGTTCCCGGTGTGGTCAAACGGTAGCTGCACGCTTCAACAAGATCACGTCTGCCTGCAATATAGCCTCCTGTCGGCGCAATGCCGCCACCCGGATTTTTGATCAGCGAGCCTGCCATCAGGTCAACGCCGATTTCGCCCGGTGTTGTTTTTTCAACAAATTCACCGTAGCAGTTATCGAGCATTACGATACAATCGGGTGCCAGCTTGTGGGCAAGGTCGGTGATCTCCTTTATCTCCCGGCAGGTCAGGGTAGGACGGAGGGAATACCCTCTTGAACGCTGGATATAGACCATTTTTGTATCGGGTTTGACGCTTTGTCTGATTGCTTCAAGGTCAACCCTGCCGTTTTCCAGCAAATCAATTTGTTCGTAGTGAATACCGAATTCTTTTAAAGAACCGCTGCTTTCGCCGCCGAGTCCGATCACGCCTTGAAGTGTATCATACGGCATTCCTGTCACGGAGATCATTGTATCTCCCGGACGAAGCACACCGAACAGTGCAACGGTGAGAGTATGCGTTCCGCTGACAAAATTATGTCTTACAAGAGCGTCCTCTGTGTTTAATACATCAGCAAAAACCTCGTCAAGTGCGTCGCGTCCTCTGTCGCCGTAGCCGTAACCTGTGGAAGCGGCAAAACAGCTTTCGCTGACTCTGGCTTTCTGAAAGGCACGGAGCATTTTCAGTTGGTTGTATTCGGTTATTTTGTCCGTTCTGTCAAAATACGGCTTACACATTTCCATTGCCTTTTCCGATGCCGAAAGTATTTTCGGGTCAATATTGTAAAACGGTGTATTCATTGGTTTTCCTCTTTCCTCAATTTCGGATGATGACAAATTCCCCGATATTTTCAAATCCGAGGGATCGATAAAATTCTTCGTTTCTGCTTTTGTCACGCATTATGAATATTTCACGGTCTTTCAACTGCCCACACAAAGCTTTTGCACATATGGAACCTATCCCGCGGCGGCGGTATTCTTTTTGAACCGCGACCGCTCCGATCACGGCACAAGTATCGGACTGTGCGACCGTCATTGCATAAGCGATACATTTTTCTTTCAAAAAGACTGCTGTGCATTTTGCTGTTCCGTGCCGCAGCTTATGCGAGGTATCAAGCATAAAATCCTCATAGGACGGAACAATAAAATCACTGTCACGGCAGTCACTTAAAAGCCGATACACTTCTTTCAGATTGGGATGATCGGTCATTCTGAGATCACCCGAAATTTCACTTTCTGCGGAATTGGCAGTATTTTGGGAAAGCGCCATCACCACTCCCGTACTGTACGGCTGATCGTCAAAAATCACTTTATCCGAAAGAACGGAAGAAAAACCGACCACTTTCAAAAATTCCGAAAGCTCGGCAATATCGCTTTTTTCCGTCAGCATAACCGTGATGTCCGTATTGTATTTCGAGATCGCCGAAACGGGAAGCTCATCATTATACTGCACCCAAAACTGCACACCGTCAAAGTTCAGACCATAGCTGTCAAAAAGACACATAATGCGGCAGGAATAAGTATTATGATAACGGCAAACGCTTTTCAAATCATCATCGTGTGACATATCAACGTATTTTATCATCGTTTATCTGCTCAAAATTTTCTCGGCGGTCGCTTTGACAACCGCATAAACGGCTTCGGCATCTTCAACGGCTATCAGACTGCTGGAAGCGTGAAGATAGCGGCAAGGCACCGATACCGCCACGGTTCTGACGCCGCCCCTTGAAGAATGTATCGCTCCTGCGTCATTTCCTCCGGCGATCATGGTTTTGGTCTGTACCTTTACTCCCTGTTCTTCTGCCGCTTCAAAAGCAAGCCGGCAGTATTGTTTGTCATAGATAGTCGCTCTGTCCATCAATGATACCACCGCACCGCCGCCGACACAGCAGACCTTTTTCTCATTCTCGGCAGAGGGCAGGTCAGCCGCTGTCGTTGCTTCCACAACGATCGCACTGTCGGGAGCGATCGTAAATGCTGCCGCCTTTGCGCCGCGCAGTCCGATTTCCTCCTGAACCACGAAGCTGAAATACATATCATACAGCAATTCCGTTTTTATCATTTCGATCAGCACCAGACAGCCGAAACGGTCATCAATTGCCTTTGAGATAATTCGTCCGTTTTTATTTTCATACGGCGCGTCAAAAACAATGCTGTCACCGAGCGACACATATTTTTTGGCGTCCTCCTTATCCTTTGCGCCAATATCGATTTGCAGAGAATCAATTTTCGGATTTTTCTTTCTTTCGTCGGCTTTCAGAACGTGGATCGGCTGTGCGTTCACCACACCCGACAATCCGTTTTTACCGATTTTCACCTGCTTGGCAAATGCTGCGCTGTCGTTAATGCCGCCGACACTTGCAAATTTGATACAGCCGTTATCCAATATATCCGTCACAATAAAGCCCACTTCGTCCATATGTGCCGAGATCAGCAATTTTTGCTTTGGTGTCTGTTTACCCTTTTTGAACACAAGAACGTTTCCCATATTGTCAACGGTGATCTTATCAGCATAAGGTGTAATTTCTTCAATAATGATATTTCGTACCCGTTCTTCGTCACCTGAAATGCCGTCGGCGGTACAAAGCTTCTTTAACAGTTCATAATCAAGCATTGACGGCACCTCCCTCTGTTACATATATAGCAAGAAGTTCCGCTATTTGCTCCATATCGTCAAGCGAAACAAACTCAACCTGTGTGTGCATATTTTTTTCGGGAATGGATATAACGCCTGTGGGGATTCCGCCCTTTGATGAGGAAATTTTATCGGCATTGGTACCCGTACCGCCGCCCGTCACTTCATAATCGCAGGATAAATTCAAACGTTTTGATAGATTGATCATTTTATCCGTCACTGCTTTTGAAAGAACAGGCGAAATGCTGATAATTCCGCCGCAGCCGATCTTACCGCTCTTTTCGGACGGAACACCGTCCTGACTGGCAAACCCGACATCAACAACGACTGCTTCATCGGGTGCAAGCGAAAATGCGGCGGTACCGGCTCCCAGTTCACTTGTTTCCTCCTGAACGGAAAATACAAGTGACAGCCTGCACGGAAGTTTTTTATCTTTCAGTTTTTGCGCACAGCGTATCAGAACCGCACAGCCTGCACGATTATCCAGTGCGGAAACGGCAATATTATGATTCAGCAGTTCCCGAAGCTGACTATAAACGATTACGCTGTCACCGAGCGAAATTTGCTCCTTTACCTGATCAGCAGGCAAACCTGTATCGATCCATATTTTATCCTTTGACAGTTCATCATCACCGTTTGAAAGGTGCGGCGGCATTGTACAGATGACACCGAGAACCGTTTCACTTCCGCGTATCGTCACGGCGCTTCCGGGAAGTGCTCTTAAATCCATACCGCCAACAGGTTCCGCCTTGATAAAGCCCTCGTCATTGATATATGTAACAATCAATCCTATGCGGTCAATATGCGCGTCAAGCATAATATGCTTTTCGGCATTTTGATCACCCATTGCGGCAATGATATTGCCGCTTGTGTCGTGTGCCACTGCCGCAATACCGCTTAACAGTTCTTTTACGGTATCGTACATTTCAAGTTCACACCCCGACAAGCCTTGGTCGACACAAAGTTTTTTGAGTATTTTTTTCATTGGTTTGCCCCTCATTTCAATTCATTAACAAGGCGCTTGAAGTGCAGTCCCTTTTCCGCAAAGTTTTTGTACATATCAAAGCTGGCACTGGCAGGTGACATTGATACAATATCGCCGCTGACAGCATTTTCTCTTGCCGCCTGTACCGCTTCTTCCATATTGCTGACACGAATGATCACGGGATTGCCGTCTTTATATGTCAGTGCAGCTTTGGTGGCAGCTTCGATTTTATCCGCAGTCGCACCAAACAGAATGAGTACCTTTACTTTTTCGGGTACAACAGCGCCCATTTCATCATAAGGAATTTTCTTGTCGTAGCCGCCGGAGATCAATATGATCTTACGGTCATACAATGACAATGTTCCTTTCACGGTTCTGGTCGGACTGGTGCCGATAGCGTCATTATAGTATTTTACACCGTCAAGCTCACGCACCAGTTCTGCACGATGTTCCACACCGCCGAAATTCTGTGCGACACTTTCGATCGTTTCCGGCTTCACCATACCCCATACGGCTGTGATCGCCGCAAGATAATTTTCGATATTATGCAGTCCGGGAATTTTAATATCGGACGCATTCATAATCACGGTTTCCTTGCCGTAATCGTTCATTATAATGGTGCCGTCCTCTGTCATATAGGCACCGTTATCTACTTTGCTTCTGCGGGAGAACAGACAGGTCTGACCTCTTGTGAAGTCCTCAAAGGACTTTGAGATCTCGTTGTCAAGATTCAGCACCGCTCTGCCAAAGGCATTCTGGTGAAGCACAATGTTTTTCTTTGAGTCAATATATTCCTGCATATCCTTATGCATATCAAGATGATTCGGTGCAAGATTTGTCACAATGGCAATATCGGGACTTTTGCGCATTGAGATCAGCTGAAAGCTGGAAAGCTCCACAACCGCAATATCATCGGGAGATATGGTTTCAATTTCGGGCAAAAGAGGACGACCGATATTTCCGCCGAGATGAACGTGATAACCCTCTGCCTTTAAAAGCTCGGAAATAATGGTAGTGGTAGTGGTTTTACCGTCACTGCCCGTTACAGCGATCGTCTTACACGGGCAAAGGTCAAAGAAAACCTCCATTTCGCTTGTTACCGCTGCACCGTTTTGGCGTGCCTGCACAAGCTCGTCCATATAGTATCTCATACCGGGTGTTCTGAAAATAATGTCCGCATTGAGGTCTTTAAGATAGTTTTCGCCAAGACGAAGCTCCGCACCGTATTCTATGGCTTTGTCCCCGTTTTCGCCGAGAGCGTCACGCTCACGCTTATCACACGCCAGAACATTGGCACCATATTTTTTAAAAAGTCTGATCAGCGGCAAATTACTTCCGCCTATTCCGCAAAACGCCACTGTTTTTCCGTTTACCGACTCCAAAAATCTTTTGATATTATTTTCCATATTTCCGTTTTCCTCTCTTGTATTAAAAAATAAAATAAACTATGCTGTTTCATTATATTCCAAATTACGGATAAATTCAATATATCGGCAAAATAAAAACTCTTTTATAACGACTATTGATCTTCATTACAAAAACAATCAATTTATGGTATAATATATTTGTTGCTACACTCCAA
>CADCRH010000012.1 GCA_902803805.1 uncultured Ruminococcus sp. | reverse complement strand
GTCAGTATGCCTGCGCCTTTTTTCCTTGTTATCGAAAAAATGATGCTGCAAAAGTCCGCACGGTACAGATATTAAACAGGCTCTAAAGGGCTTTCACCGCATTCGGAATTTCGGTCACATCATTAATGATAATATCCGCTTGTGAAAGTTCTTCCTCAGAGCCATAGCCGTAGGCACAGCCAATCGATTTCAAACCGTTTTTGACAGCGGTTTCAATATCGTGAAAACGGTCGCCTATGACAATATATTTACCCTTGTGCCGATCTTTGAACTTTCGGAATATCTCAAATTTCGGAATATTGCCGAATTCCTCGGAACAATAGAAAACATCAAAATATCTGTCAAGACCGAATGTCTGATTGTGATTTTGCAGATATTGTTTTCGGCAGTTGCTTAAAAATATCAGGATATGTCCGTCATTTTTCAGTTGTGCAAGAACTTTTTCCGCACCGGGAAAAAGTTCGGCATTGCCGTTGGTGATTTGAGCGTTGGATTCTTCGCTGATCATATTCCGGCAAAACTCCCGTATCTCAAACGGGAGCTGCGGCTGAAATTTTGCCCACATTTCAACCCCCGTAAATCCCAACCAGTAGGATATTTCCTTGTCGGAATACTGTTTCGGTTCGACATAACCGTTTTCCACAAGCCACGCATACGCTTTGTCAAAAGCAGGGCGGTAGGTTTTCAGACAGTTGTTCAGTGTGCCGTCATAGTCAAAAATCAGATTCATTGTATCAACTCTCTATTTCACGAATCAGATTGATCATCTCTATGGCACCCAATGCACAGTCATATCCCTTGTTTCCTGCCTTTGTGCCGGCACGTTCGATCGCCTGCTCGATATTTTCCGTGGTGATGACACCGAACATAACAGGAATGTCACTGTTGAGAGAAACATTGGCGATTCCCTTGGAAACCTCGCTGCAAACATAATCATAGTGGGAAGTGCTTCCTCTGATAACCGCACCCAGACAGATAACGGCATCATATTTGCCGCTGTTTGCCATTTTGGAAGCGATCAGCGGAATTTCAAACGCACCGGGAACCCACGCAACATCAATGGCATCCTCATCAACATTGTGTCTTTTCAGACCATCGATTGCGCCGCTCAGAAGCTTGCTAGTGATAAATTCGTTGAAACGTGCGGCAACGATTCCGATTTTAACGTCCTTCGGTATCAGATTTCCTTCAAAAACTTTCATTGTACTAACTCCTTTAAAAAAATATAAAGTATCATATAGATCATTCATTAATGAACGGCAGCAGAATCGCCTGCCGCTCCCCGTAGGGTAATTATGAATTATGCATTATGAATTATGAATTAATGATGAATTAATAGTCAAGCAGGTGTCCCATTTTATTTTTTTTGGTTTTGAGATAGAAAAGGTCATAGTCGGTGGCGGTTACTTGAATCGGTACACGCTCTTTGATCTCCAGACCGAAGCCGCTTAAACCGTAAATTTTATCAGGATTGTTGGTCAACAGTCGGAGCGTTTTGCAGCCAAGGTCACGGAGAATCTGTGCGCCGATATAATATTCGCGCATATCTCCGGGGAATCCAAGTGCGAGATTTGCTTCCAACGTGTCCATACCCTGTTCCTGAAGCTCGTAGGCACGAAGCTTGTTGATCAGCCCGATTCCACGGCCTTCCTGACGCATATAAAGAAGAATACCCCTGCCTTCTTTTTCGATTTGTGACATTGCGGCAGCAAGCTGCTGTCCGCAGTCGCATTTGAGCGATCCGAAAGTATCGCCTGTCAGACACTCGGAATGAACACGGCATAAAATATTTTCGCCGTTACCTATATCACCCTTGACAAGGGCGATATGATGTTCGCCGTTGAGCTTGTTAACATAACCGTAGGCACGGAATTCTCCGTATTTTGTGGGAAGTATGGGGGAAGCGACTTTTTCCACAAGAATATCATTGCATTTTCTGTATTCCTGGATTGCCTTGATAGTAATGAACTTCAAGCCCCATTCCTTTGCTTTTTCCTGAAGCTCGCCCGACCGCATCATCGTTCCGTCGTCACGCATTATTTCACAGCAAAGACCACATTCTTTCAGTCCGGCAAGACGCATCAGGTCAACCGTGGCTTCCGTATGACCGTTTCTTTCAAGAACGCCGTTTTTCTTTGCCAGCAGCGGAAACATATGTCCGGGACGTCTGAAATCTTCGGGCTTTGCCGCAGGGTCAACAGCTTTTCTCGCAGTCAGTCCGCGTTCTGCGGCGGAAATGCCCGTTGTTGTTTCAATGTGGTCGATGGAAACCGTAAACGCGGTACTGTGATTATCTGTGTTGGTATCAACCATTTGGGGAAGACGGAGCTTTTGGCAGAGTGCCGCACTCATAGGCATACAGATCAGCCCTTTTGCCTGTGCCGCCATAAAATTCACATTTTCGGTTGTTGCAAATTCGGCGGCGCATATCATATCGCCCTCGTTTTCACGGTCCTCATCATCTGTTACAAGGATGATCTCACCGTTTCTTAATGCCTCCAGTGCCTCTTTCACTGTATTGTATTCAAACATTTTGTGCCTCCTTATATCATTAAAATCCGTTTTGACGAAGAAATTCAAGGGAAATACCGCCGCCCTGTGTCGGTTCCTCAGCCGACGGTTTCAAAAGCTTTTCTACATATTTTCCGATAATATCGTTTTCAAGATTGACGGTATCACCGATTTTTTTATCTGCCAGAATCGTTCGGTCGGCAGTATGAGGAATGATCGAAACACTGAAATGACCGCTGCCGACCTTTGCGACCGTCAAACTGATTCCGTCAATGGCGATGGAACCCTTTTCAACAATATACTTTAAAATACCGCTGTCGGCTTTGATGGTGTACCACACAGCGATTCCGTCATTTTGAATGTTCGCAATGATTCCCGTTCCGTCAATATGTCCCGAAACGATATGACCGCCGAAGCGTCCGTTTGCCGCCATTGCACGTTCGAGATTCACTTTTCCGCCGTTTTTTAGTGAACCGAGAGAAGAACGTTTTAATGTTTCGTTCATCACATCGGCTTGAAACGATTCTCTGTCAAACTCCGTAACGGTCAGACAAACACCGTTGACTGCAATACTGTCACCGATATGCATATCGGCAAGAATCTGACGGCACCGAATTCTGATAAACGAGAAATCGGAACCTTTTTGCACTGTCCTGACAGTACCGATTTCTTCAACGATTCCCGTAAACATCCGCAACCCTGCTTTCTATCAAAATATCATTACCGATTTGTTTGACAGTACTATCTTTCAGCATAAATGCGTCGTCAGGGGAGGCAACACCCGTGCCCGAAACGGGCGATTTTGCCGCCGCGCCGCCGAAAATTTTCGGAGCAATGTATGTTTTTACTTTTGACACGATGCCGCTTTTCAGCGCCGACCAGTTCAGTGCCGCACCGCCCTCTAAAAGAATACTGTCAATTTTTTCGCTGCCGAGTATTTCTGTCAGTTCACGCAAATCCGTGTGACCGTTATCGGGCTTTGTCATTATGATCCGGCAGCCGTGTTTTTCCAGTTCTTTTGCACTGCCTGAATCATCACGGCAGGCAGCGATGATTGTCGGAATCTCCTTTGCGGTTTGAACAATATGAGAGTCGAGTGGTATTTTCAGTCCCGAATCACATATGATCCTGATGGGATTTCGGGCATTTTCAAGCCGGCAGGTCAGCATAGGGTCATCGGCAAGTACTGTGCCGATACCTGCCATTATCGCTGAGTGTCTGAGACGGTCACGCTGAGCGTAGATACGTGTTTCTTCACTTGTGATCCATTTGGAATCACCCGTATAGGCGGCGATTTTTCCGTCGGTGGTCATTGCATATTTCATTGTTACGAACGGAAGTTTGGTTGTGATGTAGTGCATAAAGATCTCATTCAGTTCATCACATTCCTTTTTCATCACTCCCTCGACAACTTCTATGCCGTGTTCGCGCAGTATTTGTACACCTTTTCCGGCAACCAGGGGATTCGGGTCTGACGAACCGATCACCACACGGCTGATATGATGTTCGATAATCGCCTCGGTGCAGGGAGGCGTTTTGCCGTGATGACAGCACGGTTCCAGTGTCACATACAGCACCGCGCCCGTACAATCCTCCGTACAGTTGGCAAAAGCGTTTCTTTCCGCGTGAAGTTCGCCGTATCTTTGATGATACCCTTCTCCGATCATACGTCCGTCCTTGACGATCACCGCGCCGACCATAGGATTGGGATTCACAAAGCCCATCCCTTTTTTGGCAAGTATTAACGCTCTTTGCATATAATCTTTATCCGTCATTGCTTCACCTCAAAATAAAAAAACTGCCCTTGAAAATTATCTAAGGGCAGAAAATGGTTAAATATCGGTAGAATGATATTGCCGTATTATCTCTTCTCTCATCCGGACTTTACCGTCGGCTTCGGAATTTCACCGAATCAACCAAAAAAGGCTTGCGGGCTTTGACCGCCGGTAGGGAATTTCACCCTGCCCCGAAGATTTTACAAGGCAATTATAACACTATCCATCAGATTCGTCAATAGTGCCGCACCATAAAAATTCGGCTGCGGTCAATGCCGCAGCCGAAAGTATGATTATTTGACTTCTGTAATGGTGTATTTATCATAAGAAGATCCGCTGATGCTCTCGTAAAGGTCATCGAGGGAATTGTATGTATAGTATCCATCCGTGTAGATGCTGTTCTCATCAAATACGATCTTTTTGTCCTTATCAAGCGTAACCGTTCCTGTATAGGCATACATATATTTGGTGATGGTGCCTGTCTGACCCTTTTTGATTTTTGAGCCGCCGTATTCAGCTTTACCGGTCGCAGTTACCTCATAAACAACAATGTATGAGTTTGAAGGAGTGGAGTAGTAGCTGTTGGAATCGACTACTGTGTTTCTGAAATATTTCTTGACTACTTTGTACTCACTGCTGTCGATCTTAATCTCTGCATAGTCATCAGTATAGGCGGTCTTGCCTTTTGCATATTTGGAGTCGAATAATTCTTTGAACTCCTCATCCATCTTGGTATTCAGTGCGGACAGATCTACTCCGTCGAGAGAATCCGGATATTCGCTCAGACCGCTGACGGTGTAATCCTTTGAGGTTTCGGTGATAATGATTTCTTCATTCTCGGCAGTGTAGGAACTGTATTCGGCAGTTACGGTAACAGTGTCGCCGTTTTTAAGATCGTAGCTTTCGGAAGCGTAAAATCTGACATTGTTCTTGACAAACTCGTCGCAGTTGCTTTTATCGATTTCGATCTCACCGTCGGAAGAAATACCGGAAAAAGTAACTTTCAGGTTATCGAAAGGATTGACTTTTGTACCCTCGTGAAGTCCCTCTACGCTGTATGTAAATGTCGTGTCGGTAACATCAAGTCCCATCAGCTTTGCATAGGAATCGGTAAATTCGGCAGTTACCTGTATCTGGTCGCCGTTGGCATAGCCGTCTGAATCAGACACTTCCTCAATATGGAAATTAACAGAGTTCAGAAAGCTGTCAACGGTACTTTTTGCCGAGCGGTATTCCGATTTTTGGGCATCATTCAAGGTATCGGTATTAACTTCACCGATAAAATCTTTTTCAAAATTTTCCATTGTTTCGGAAGTGACTCTGGAATAGCTTTCCAGTCTTGCGGAACCGCTCAGACCGTGAAATTGCGGACTGAACAGATCTTTGCACGAAACCGTCTTGGTGTTTTGCTGACAGCCCGACAAACCTGCGGCTGCAATCGCAGCAATGGCGATCAACGCAATTTTTTTGGAAATCTTCATAAAATATCCTCCTATAAAAACAGATATTGCTTCATACTTTTCCTATCATATCACAGTTATTGACAAAAAGTCAATTCCTTTTCTTTATCTCAACAAAGGAATTTATTGATCGAGCAGTGTTCCGTCTGAAAATTCTTTGAATATTTTTTCAGTTTTTCCACTGCAATTTTTATACAGTAAGATCCCCTCATCAAGAATTTGCTGTTCGGAGACTGCCGATATATCGCCGCATATCACGACGTCCGCCTCCAGAAACAACAGGAACTCCACAATCTCATTCTTCGTTTTTCCCATTGTGCCGACGATCTCTGTATAGTCGATCTCGCCGCCGTCTATTTCATAAAGCTTAAAATATTCCGCATTTTCAAATTTTTGGAATACCGTATCTTTCTCTTTATTGTATGCAATTGCCAATTTCATTTTTGATGCCTCCCAATTTTCAAGATCAAGCAGTTGATGTTTCTATTGTACTTGATTTTTGACAATAGAGCAATCATTATTTTTGGAAATAGGTTGTTGTTTTGAATCAAATTTGTTATAATATCAACTGAAATTTTTTTGAAAGAGGTATTATAATGACAGAAAAAGAAGTTGCCGAAATCCGACGCAGATTCAAACCTGACAAGAACAATATCACCAAACTTCGCGGTTGTTATGTCAGCGACAAAAAAGAGGTAATGTCCGAATTTACACAGTCCGTCAGTCTGCTTTCGCTGGAGGAAAGCGAATCCCTTTTTAAAATACTGAAAAGAACGCTTTCCGGCTCGATCGGAAAAAATCTCAACGATATAGAATTCTCGACTCAGCAGGTCAGTGACAGCGAGGAACACAAGCTTTTGATGCACCTGCGTGAAACCGAGTTGCAGGACGAGGACGCCGTCAAGGCATTATACGAAAAAATCATCAATTCATATGTTACTGATGAAAATTATCTGATTCTTTTAGCCTGCGATGTTTACGACATACCGACAAAAACAAAAAACGATGAGGAACTGGACGACGCATCGGAAGAAGTTTTTACCTACTTCCTTTGCAGTATCTGTCCTGTAAAACTTACTAAATCGGGTCTGGGCTTTTCGGCACTTGACAATTCCTTTAGAAATATCGGTGCGGATATGGCGATCAATGCGCCGGAAGTAGGCTTTATGTTTCCGTCTTTTGATGACAGAAGTACCAATATCTACAATGCTCTCTATTATACACGAAGCACAACGGAAAATCACAAGGAAGTTGCCGACGCTGTTTTTAGTACGGTGATCCCTATGCCGGCCGAGGAACAAAAGGAAACCTTCCGTCATCTCATCGCGGAAACGGCAGAACAGGAATGCAGCTATGAATTTGTTCAGTCAGTACACGACCATCTTGCCGAAATGATCGAGGAACACAAAAACAATAAAAATCCCGAACCGCTGATTCTCGGTAAAAAAGAGGTGAAGCGTGTTCTGGAAAACTGCGGTGCAAGCGAGGAAAAAATCGCATCCTTTGACGAAAAGTATGACACAGGCTTCGGAGAAAGAACGGAACTTCATCCGCAAAATATTATTGACCCGAAGCAGTTTGAGGTCAAAACACCCGACGTTACCATCAAGGTCAACCCCGAAAGAAGCTATATGCTGGAAACAAGAGTGATCAACGGCGTTAAATACATTATGATTCGTGCAGAAGAGGGAGTGGAGGTCAACGGTGTCAGTATCAATTTCCCTGCCGAGAAAAAGGACGAACCAGAAACTGTATAAGAGGCTGTTTAAAATCTTAGTACCGCACGGCTTTTTGGCACATTTTTCCGCTAACTGCGTCAAAAAGACTTGCCATACGTCAGTATGCCT
>CADCRH010000011.1 GCA_902803805.1 uncultured Ruminococcus sp. | reverse complement strand
CATCTGTCAGACCTCCAGTAAATCGTGTTCGGTATAGTTGCCATTGTCAAGTTCCTCTATTGATTTTTGGAGTCTGTCAAGGTTTTCTTCACTGTAGAAAGGGTCGGCTTTTACTTCAAACGGGAGTTTCTGTTCTCTTAACACAACTTTGATAAACATATTGACCGCAACGGAAACATTCATTCCTGTCTGACTGCAAAATACTTCAAATCTTTTTTTGTCCTGTTCGTCAACACGAACGCTTAAATTTGTCTGTGCCATCATATCAACTCCTTTTATCCTATATTATCACATATTATAATACATTGTCAATCAAATGATGGTATATTAATGATTGCTTTTTCTTTGATTTTTTGTTGACTTAACGGCGTAAATTCACTATAATATGTAGCGAGATGATGGCAGATAACAAGCATTGAAAACGGCTTGTTGATGTCAACTGTATGGTTTGGAGATGACAGCTATGAATATCCATCGAATCATTAACACAGCTCTGCAAAAGGAGCTGCCCGATCTTGTACTGAAAAATGCCAGAGTCGTCAATGTTTTTACGGGAGAAATCGTTGACGGCGATATTGCCGTTTCGGACGGGATCATTGTCGGAGTGGGGAAATATTCCGGCAGGCGCGAGGTCGATGTCGAAAAACGCTATGTGATACCCGGATTGATCAATGCACACGTTCACGTTGAATCCTCAATGGTGACACCGGAGGTTTATTCCTATGAGGAACTGAAACAAGGAACGACCACCATCATTACCGACCCTCACGAGATCGCCAACGTTGGCGGTTCCGAAGCGCTGAATGATATTTTGAAAGCCGCCGAGAAAAGTGTCGTTAATTATTATGTAATGCTTCCGTCGTGCGTGCCGTCAACACCCTTTGAACATTCGGGAGCGGTGCTGATGGCAGAAGAACTGTCAAAGCTGAAAAACAACCGTCACGTTCTCGGTCTTGGTGAAATGATGAATGCGGTCGGTGTTCTTTCTCTCGACAGTGAGGTGATAGAGAAGCTGAATACGTTTTCGGATAGAGTTATTGATGGTCACGCGCCTTTCTATTCGGGAAAGAAACTGAATGCTTATGCGTCTGCGGGAATCAGAACCGATCACGAAAGCATTTCATTTGAGGAAGCACGCGAGAAGCTTCGGTGCGGTATTGCCGTGCTGGTGCGTGAAGGCTCAGCAAGCAAAAATCTGACCGATATTATGACAGGTATTGTTAAATATGGTATTGATACAACGAATCTTGCTTTTTGCACCGATGACAAGCACCTTGCCGATATACGCCGGGAGGGTACGATTCGGTATCATATGAAAAAATCGATCGAACTGGGACTATCGCCTATCAAGGCGATACAGATCGCAACGATCAATGCGGCGAGAATTTACGGCTTGAAAAATACAGGTGCGGTTGCCTGCGGCTATCGAGCCGATATGGTGGTGCTCGACAGTCTGGAAGAAATGACAATATATAATGTTTATAAAGATGGTGTACCGATCGGGGACATTCCCGAACCGAAGCATATTGACTATCATCAGAAGCTGCTCCGTTCCGTCAACTATGCACCGCTTGCGGAGAATGTGTTTCAGATACCGGAAAAAGAAAACTATTCGGTGATCGGAATGGTGGAAAATCAAATCATAACACAAAAATGTGTTTTTTCGCACCGTCAGATCACGGAGGGGATTCAAAACGGGAGTATCAGAAAAATTGCAGTCATTGAACGTCATAATGCCACGGGAAACAGTGCGGCGGCATATGTAACGGGCTACGGGCTTACTCACGGAGCGATAGCAACAACGGTTGCCCACGACAGTCATAATATTATTGTAATAGGCGACAATGACCGTGATATGCTGTGTGCCGCACAGGAGCTTCGGCGCATTAACGGGGGCTATACCATTGTCAGGGACGGTGAAGTTGTTGATTCACTTCCGTTGGCGCTCGGAGGACTGATGAGCCTTGAAAGTGCCGACGAACTGATACCGAAGCTTGACAAAATTATTCAAACAGCGTATGCAATGGGTGTTAATAAAAAGATCGACCCGTTCATTACACTGTCGTTCACGGCGCTCCCCGTGATTCCCGAGATCCGTATTACCGACTGCGGATTGTTCGATGTTAATGAGTTTTCCTTTATATCTTAAATATTATCAATGATTTCCGGGAGGTACATAAAATGAAAAATTTAAAAACGGTTATTTCTGTTCTGGCATTAAGTGCTGTCATAGGAATGTCGATGACCGCCTGTGGAAACAGCGGCGGCAATTCCGACAGCACTTCGTCCAAAAGTGACACTTCGGCGGCAGACAGCTCACAGCCCGAAAAGTCCCAAAGCAGCCAAAAGAGCGAATCCGAAACTTCCGAAGAAATTTCCGAAACAGCCGTCATTCTTGAATCGAATACGGACACGAAAGAAATGGAATTCAACACCGACAGCACGGTGAAAGCCGTGAAGCCGTATCAGTCGTTGGAAGAATATCTGAAATCCGACACGGCGAAAAAGAAAATAGAAGAAATCAAAAACTCTGATGCCGAAAATGACCTGCCCATCAATACGGAGATTCAGGCGGAGGAAAAAACAAAGCTGGTGTTTGAGCGTACTTTGACGAATGAGTTGGAATATCCCGAAGCATTTTTAAAAACGCTTACCTCAACAATGGACAGTCAGAAAAAGACTTATACCGATTTGGTCAATGCTTTGCAGGATTGTATCGAGGGTGAGAAATTACAGGTCGTTGTCCGCTATTTTGATGTTGAGGGCAACAAAATCTTTGAGCGTGTCTTTGACGAAAAGGGTGTTGTCGAAAATAAAGAGCAGTCGGAGCAGTCCCAAGAGTCGGAAGCAGAACTCGAAACTGATAATGAAACAGGCGATGATGAGGAAGATTTTGTTTAAGATGAATATAGGAAATTTGGAAAAATATAAAAGTCCAAATTTACTCTCCGAAATTCAATAAATTTCTTACAAATGGATATTGACAATTTGATATTATGTAATGTAATATATAGTTATGTCAGAAAGAACGGCAGCCGCAGTCCTATTGGCTTTCGACGATAGTTAGATGATCAATAAACAGTTCACCAAGGGACTGCCGAACAAATGAAACGGAGGAAATTATGAAAAAAATAACGAAGTTCGTAATGGTGTTCGCAGCAATGACGGCACTTACCTTTTCTTTTGCAGGATGTAACAACAATAACGATACTGCCTCACAGGCAAGCTTGCCGAGCACAGTACAGTCGTCGCAGGCAATTGAAAATTCGGTTGAACTGTCCTCGACCGTTGAAGAATCAAGTCAGATCGAATCGGAAACCGAAGAATCGAGCACAGGTGATTCAAGCGGTTCGGGATTTGATTTAAGCCAGTTATTCGGCAGCAGTGAAGTTTCTGTTTCTTCCGATACCGATACATCAACTGAAACATCCATTGAAACTTCCATTGACACATCGGGCAACAATATGAATGCGATGATCAAAGCTTATTTTGAAACCGATGAGGGCAAAAAGCAGTTGGAAGAATTCAGCAAGACTTATTCCAATGATGAATTTGAGATGAATATGCTGTTTGAGGATGACGCAGTGGTAATAGAGCTGAAAGCTAAGAAGCAGGCTGACCTTTCCGCTTACACAAGTTCGGAAATCGAAGCGCTTTTTGACCAGTCGATACAGTCGGAACTTCAGTCACAGGGCGCTCAGAGTCAGTTTGATATGCTCGCTCAGTACGGTTTGACCGTCAAGGCAAGAGTGCTGAATGCAGACGGTACTGTACTGTACGACAAGGCGGTAATAACACCTTCAAGCAGCAGCAGCTCATCTGTTGCTTCGGTTCCGAGTACGTCCTATCCGAGTGTTTCATCTGTACCGTCCGTTTCGGTAAGTCCGTCATCGGGTAAGACGATAAAGGATTATTACAATGAGCACGCTTCCGAGTTTACAAGTTTGGAAACCAGCCTTTCCAGTTCGTCACAAACAATGAAAATTTATCCCGACGGCAATGACACACTTGTTTTTGAGTGTACACTGATGCAGGATATTTCACCGAGCAGCGAAGTGACATCTTTGTTTGAGAGCGAATTCGGCAAACAGCGCTCTACTTTTGAAGCTCAGGTAGCTACAATCAAGAAAGAAGCAGAGGTTGACCGTCTCACGCTTACCGTGAAATATCTGAATCAGAACGGCGAACTGCTGTATGAGGACAGTGTGTCTTAAAAGGAGATTTAACAAATGAACAGAAAAATTGCTTTCAGATCCGTTTCGGTTGTTTTGACGACCTTGTTGATGGTGCTTGCGTTTACAGCTTGTTTGGCGCAGCCGGTCAATATTCGTGAGTACTACAACAAAAATATATCTGAATTTACAGACCTCGAATCCAATCTTTCAAACTCAGCCCAGACGATGAAGATTTATCCAGAGAGTGACGATATACTTGTTTTTGAGTGTACGATTATGCAGGATATTTCACCGAGCAGTGAAGTGACTTCTTTGTTCAGCCAAGAATTCAACAAGCAGCGTTCAAATTTTGAAGAGCAGGTTGCTGAGATCAAAAAGGAAGCATTGCTTGATAAGCTGACGATTTCGGTAAAGTATTTGAATCAGGACGGCGAATTGCTGTACGAGGATAGTGTGTCCTGATGACACTTTTAATATAACGGAACGGTTCTTCCCGTTCCGTTATTTATTTTGGCAATTTTTACATATTTGTTTAAAACATCTATTGAATGTTGAGAAAGTTTCGATTATAATAGAAACAGATATACTTTCGGCATTGTTTGCCGCAGGGAGGACAATAATGCCGATAAAGAATATATTCAAACATTTAAAAAATAAAATCAAAGGTGAACGGAGGATTAATATGAAAAATATTTTGTTTGTTGCGTCCGAGTGTTACCCGTTTGTCAAAACCGGCGGTCTTGCCGATGTTGTCGGAGCGTTGCCGAAAGCACTCAACAAAGACGAATTTGATGTTCGTGTTGTGATTCCAAAGTATATGTGTATTCCGTGGGAGTATCGTCAGCATTTTAACTATGTGACCAGCTTCTATATGGATCTTGGTTATATGCCGAATCACGTATATGTCGGAATTATGGAATATGAATTCGAGGGCATTAAGTACTACTTTATCGACAATGAAGGCTATTTCAGTGGGGACAGCCCCTACACAAGCAACTTGAAATGGGACATCGAAAGATTCACTTTCTTCTGTAAGGCGGCTCTTGCGATTCTTCCCGTAGTAGGCTTCAAGCCCGACATCATTCATTGCCACGACTGGCAGGCTTCCCTTGTTCCTGTATTCCTCAGAACGCTGTTCAGGGATAACGGTTTTTACTGGAACACAAAAACCATTATGACGATTCATAACCTTAAATTTCAGGGCATTTGGGATATTAAGACCTTTAAGTATCTCACCAACTTCCCCGACTATGTATTTACGCCCGAAAATATGGAGTTTAAGAAGGACGCAAATATGCTGAAAGCAGGTATCGTTTTCTCGGAATATGTCACAACGGTAAGCGATACATACGCAGGAGAAATTCAAATGCCGTATTACGGTGAAGGTCTGGATGGTCTTATGCGTCACAAGAACCATTCACTCTGTGGCATTGTCAACGGCATAGACTACAATGTTTATAACCCGAAAGATGATATTCAGATTTATGAACACTTTACTGCCGATTCCTTCAAAAAGAAAGTAATGAATAAGCGCGGACTGCAAGAGGAACTTGGACTTCCCGTTGACGACAACAAATTTATGATCGCCATTATTTCGCGCCTTACCGACCAAAAGGGACTTGACCTTGTCAACCACGTGATCGAGGGCATTACGGACGAGCATACACAGTTTGTGGTTCTCGGTACAGGTGAGGAAAGATATGAAAATCTGTTCCGTCATTATCAGTGGAAATATCCCGAAAGAGTTTCCGCCAACATTTACTATTCCGACAACAGAGCGCATAAACTTTATGCCGCAGCCGATGCAATGCTGATGCCGTCACGCTTCGAGCCGTGCGGACTGACACAGCTGATAGCGCTCAGATACGGCACTGTACCGATCGTTCGTGAAACGGGCGGACTTCGTGACACTGTACAGCCCTACAACTGGTATGACAACACAGGCACAGGCTTCTCCTTCTCCAACTACAATGCCGATGAAATGCTTGCTGCCATCAATTATGCAAAAACAGTTTACTTTACCGAAAGACAGCGTTGGGAAGAAATTGCTGTCAGAGGAATGCAGCAAGACTTCTCCTGGAAACGCTCCGCTCAAAGATACCAAGACCTTTACTATAACGTTTCCAGTTGGTGGTAACTTGAGATGTTT
>CADCRH010000010.1 GCA_902803805.1 uncultured Ruminococcus sp. | reverse complement strand
TCGATGATAAAAATAGAATCGTTTTCAGGATCAAAGAGGGCAGATTGGAAATAGTACAATGCGGTTCGCATTACAGAGATAAATAAAAACGATTTGCACCTTGCTGTTGATTAGAAAATAATCAGCAGCAAGGTATTTTTTATTCGGTCAAATTGTAGTATAGTTTACATTCTTTTTCAATCGTTTGTGGGATAATGTGGAAAATGATAATGATATGATCAACCTGCATTACAAAGTCAAATCATATGATTACTTCTGTCAGCATCATTCATCATTGTCCCCCGCAGGGTAATTATGAATTATGAATTATGAATTAATTACGCTTGACACTTATTTTGGGTAATGCTATAATTATTGTTATCCGAAAGGGGGAATTATATGATAAGCGGTGCTGAAATAATGGTGAAATGTCTTCAGGAGGAAGGCGTTGAAATCGTATTCGGTTATCCCGGTGCAGTGATTTGTCCTTTTTTTGACAAACTGTACGATACAGATATAAAAGCAATTCTTGTTCGTCAGGAACAAAATGCCGCACACGCAGCAAGCGGCTATGCCAGAGCACTTTCAAAGGTAGGTGTCTGCGTCGCAACATCAGGCCCCGGTGCGCTGAATCTAATTACGGGTATTGCGACCGCTTATATGGATTCTATCCCTATGGTAGCAATTACCGGACAGGTAAAAAGTGATGTTCTCGGTCGTGACGTTTTTCAGGAAGCAGATATTACAGGTGCGTGTGAATCCTTTGTCAAACACAGCTATCTGGTGAAAGACACTGCCGAACTTCCGAGAGTATTTAAAGAGGCTTTCCATATTGCCGCTACAGGCCGTCCCGGTCCTGTACTGATCGATGTTCCCGTTGATGTTCAGCAGGGAACGATCGAGCAATTTGAATACCCCGAAAAAGTCAATATTATCGGCTATAAACCGAGTGTTCACGGACATCCTATGCAGATCAAGCGCGCACTGGAGATGATTGCCGCAGCCGAACGCCCTGTTATCTGTGCAGGCGGCGGTGTGCTTTCGTCGGGCGCTAAACCAAAATTGCGCGAATTTGCCAATAAAACACAAATTCCCGTTGTTTCCACAATGATGGGCATTGGCGTAATGCCGTCAAATGACCCTCTTTATGTCGGAATGATCGGTTCTCACGGTGTCAAAGCCGCCAACAGAACCATTCACGAAGCTGACCTTGTGATACTCTGCGGCGCGCGCGTAGGCGACCGTGCGGTTGCTTCTCCCGATCAAGTAGTGGAACACGCGAACGTTATCCACATTGACATTGACCCTGCCGAAATTGGCAAGAATATGAAAACCACCATTCCGATTGTCGGAGATATGAAAAATGTTATCTCCCAGATGCTGAAAGGTGTTGACTACACCGCGCCGCAGGAGTGGCTTGACAATATTCACGGCTGGCAGCAGGAATCTGTCACCGAGCCGGTACGCTTTGACGGCTTTGTAGAGCCGAAAAGCTTTATTGCAAAGCTTTCCTCTATGCTTCATCAAAAAGCCATACTGATCGCGGACGTCGGACAAAATCAGATCTGGTGCGCCAACAATTTCAAAATGTCGGACGGCAGATTTTTCACTTCGGGCGGTATGGGAACAATGGGCT
Organism: uncultured Ruminococcus sp.; assembly: GCA_902803805.1. Taxonomy (GTDB): domain Bacteria; phylum Bacillota; class Clostridia; order Oscillospirales; family Acutalibacteraceae; genus UBA1213. The sequence continues at coordinate 6,330 of CADCRH010000010.1, read as the reverse complement.
ACTCTGTTCCTGCGGCTGTGGGTGCGAAATTTGCAAGACCAAACCGTGATGTTGTTGCGGTATGCGGTGACGGTTCTTTCCAGATGTCGCTGAATGAGCTCGCCACCATTGCACAAAACGATCTCAATGTCAAAATCATTGTAATGGAAAACAATGTCCTCGGTATGGTTCACGAGTTACAGGATTTCCACTACAACAGCCGTTACGCCATCACAGAGCTGAGCGACGTTCCGGATTTCGCACTTCTTGCCAAAGCATACGGCATTGATTCCGCCTATGCTTCGTCCAACGAAGAAGCCGAAAAATACGCCAAGCAAATGCTGAAAAGCGACAAGCCTTTTATGCTGATTTGCCGCGTTCATCCCTCTACCCCCTCAAAATAACCAACAACGGATATTAATTCATAATGCATAATTCATAATTCATAATTGCCCTGCGGGGGAACGGAGGTTCAAAGATGAAATATACCCTTTCTGTTCTTGTAGAGAATCACCCCGGTGTACTTTCAAAGGTTTCGGGGCTGTTTTCAAGACGTGGATTCAATATAGACAGTCTTGCGGTAGGAATTACCGAGGACAGCAATATATCAAGAATGACGATCGTTGCCGACGGCGACGAATACATCATTGAGCAGCTCGAAAAGCAGCTCAACAAGGTGATACCCGTCATCAAGGTACGCACCTACACAACGGGAGAGTTTATCAGCAGAGAACTTTCTCTGATCAAGGTAAACTGTCCGCCCAAACAAAGGCTTGACATAATGAAAATTGCCGAGCTGATGGACGCAAAAATCGTTGACGTGGCAATGAATACAATGACGCTGCAATTTGCGGATACATTGGAACGATTTGAAACGCTGACAGACTTATTAAAGCCGTATGGCATCCGTGAAATCGTCAGAACAGGTACTGTGGCTATCGAAAAGGATTCAGCCGCACAGCGCAAACCGACGGTTTAACGAATTTCATATATATAAAAAATCATTTTGGAGGTCTTTAAAAATGCCAAAAATTTATTATGACGCAGACTGTGACATCAATCAGCTTCAGGGTAAGACCGTTGCCATTATCGGCTACGGCAGTCAGGGACACGCTCACGCTCTGAATCTTCGCGACAGCGGTGTTAATGTTATTATCGGTCTTTATGAAGGAAGCAAGCGTTGGAATCACGTAAAGGAGCTTGGCTTCGAGGTTTACACAACAGCAGAGGCTACAAAGAAAGCCGATGTTATTATGATTCTTACGCCCGACGAGAAGCAGGCTGCTATCTTCAAGAATGACATTGAACCGAACCTGACAGAGGGCAAGGCAATCGCATTTGCTCACGGTTTCAACATTCACTTCAAGCAGATCGTTCCTCCGTCAAACGTTGACGTATTTATGATCGCTCCGAAGGCTCCGGGTCACACAGTACGTTCCGAATATGTAGAAGGCAAGGGTACACCTGCTCTTGTTGCTGTATATCAGGACGCTACAGGCAAGGCTCTTGACATTGCTCTTGCCTACGGTGCAGGAATCGGTGCCGCTCGTGCCGCTGTTATGGAAACAACGTTCAGAATCGAAACAGAAACAGACCTCTTTGGTGAGCAGGCTGTTCTGTGCGGCGGTGTTACAGCCCTGATGCAGGCAGGCTTTGAAACACTGGTTGAAGCAGGCTATGCACCCGAAAACGCCTATTTTGAGTGTATCCACGAGATGAAGCTGATCGTTGACCTTATTTATTCGGGCGGCTTCTCAATGATGAGATACTCCATTTCCGACACAGCAGAGTTCGGTGATTACGAAACAGGCAAGAGAATCATCACTGACGAAACAAAGGCAGAGATGAAGAAAGTGCTTGCAGAGATTCAGGACGGTACATTCGCTTCAAAGTGGATTGCAGAGAACAAGAACGGACGCGCACACTTCAATGCTACACGTGCTCTCAAGGCTGAACATCAGTTGGAGCAGGTAGGTGCAGAGATCCGCAAGATGTACGCTTGGAACGCTACCGAGAACAAGTACGAAGACTAATTTGCGTCATACAGACACATACATAAATCAAACAGGAGGCTGCTCATTATGGGCAGCCTCCTGTTTTGTCAACAGATTTTTATTTGATTTCCTGTTCCAAATTGTCAAATTCGGGAGTTGTAAAAAATTCGCCTAATGTAATTCCTAAACCGTCACAGAACTTTTTAATGGTAATAATAGATACATCACGTCTTTTTTCGTCAAGCATACTGTAAGCTGTTGACGGAGTGACACCGGAGATATTCGCCAATTCATTAATTTTAATGTTACGTTCCTTACATAATTGTTTAAACCTTTCTGCCACTGTATCTTTAACACTCATTTTTATATTCCTTGATCATCACATAAATAGATACAATTGTCAATAATTCTTTCAATGGTTCTGAACTGTTTAGATGAAACAGAGGAAAGCTTTTTATAAACATCATCAACATCTTTATCTATCACTTCACCTGTAAGAAGATAATCTACACTGACACCTAATGTTTTACTGATTTTTAAAAGGTTTTCAGGTCTTAATGCTTTGATACCTCTTTCGGCGGTTGAGAGCATTTGCGGAGTGACACCTGCAAGCTCTGCAAATTCTTCTTGAGAAAGTCCCATCTGTTTTCTTCTTTCTATAATTCGTTTTCCAATATCCAATAAAAAATCATTGTTATTCATTATTCCACCACATTACATATATTCTATAGTAAATATTATACTTGTTCCGCTTGAATTTATTAACAAACTATGGTAGAATAATATCTACTATAGCGTATATAAGTGGTGAAAATATTATGTTCCATACAGCAGCTTTTTTCGGTCATAGAGATGTATTTGAAAATATAGATAATGATATATACTATACTGTCAGTATGCTTGTTGAAAAAGGGGTCAAGACCTTTCTTGTCGGTGAGCAGGGAGAATTTGACAGAAAATGTTCCTCTGCTGTGCAAAAAATCAAAAAGAATCATTCAGATGTAAAATTAATTTTAGTTTGCCCCTATTTCAGCAATAAAATCAATTTCGACAGTCAATACTACAAAGAAATGTTTGACGATATTATCATTCCCGACGAAATCGCCGATGTTCACTATAAAGCTGCCATAGGCGCAAGAAATCGTTGGATGATCGATCACAGCGATTATATTGTTTCATATATAAGAAGAAATTATGGTGGTGCATATACCGCATTAAAATATGCCGAAAAGAAAAGTAAATTGATTATTCATATATAATATTACAGAGCAAATACAATAAAAACTTTGTCAAATAACTGAAATGAAAAACAGACTGTTTCAACATTAAAAATGAAACAGTCTGTCTGGTTTTATCGATGAGTCTTGATAACGACAAAATTATTCTCTATTCTTTATTCTTCATTCTTTTTTCTTTAATTCTGTCTTTTCGGTAGATGTAGATCATTACAAGGGATATGATGACAACAACGCTGACGATACATACAACAACCGTTGCCGTTACACGCAGAGTATCATTTTGTGAGGGATAGTCTGCAAGCTGCGCTTCGACTTTTGATTCCTGCGAAGGCTTTTTCGGCGGCGGTTCTTTTTCCTCTCCCGATACCTCCATCGGTATGCCGCGGGATTTATGTCTGGCGCTTGATTCAAAAAGCTCACCAGACGGTTCGACAAGGATAATTTCCGATGTATCGGACGTACTTTCGTCAACTGCATTTGCACCCGAAACGCACCAACCAAAAAAGCCGCAAAGCACCGAAATCACAACAAGTACTGCGGTTATTCTTTTCATAATTCTTCTCTCCAAAATATTATCATTAATGATTATCATTAAAAAAAATTTAACATTTCATTTCAATAATGTCAATATTTTGGAACAAACAAAACCAAAAATATACAAAATCCGCAAACAAGCCTTTGACTGCCTGTTTGCGGATTCGATCATACTCCAAAAAATTCTCCGAAGTCCGCTGTATTGATTTTGTTGATGTAACATTCGCCTACCGATTTCAGGAAGATAAAGTTAATGCTTTTTCCTGTACTTTTTTTGTCGCCCCTTGTTGCTTTTACAATGTCCGCAAGGTCAAAATTCGCATTGGTCGGAAGGTGGTATTTTTGAAGAAGCTGTTCCAGTCTTTCCGCTGTGCCTTTTTCGGTAAGACCCTTACTTTCGGAAATGCGTGTAATGATTGCCGCGCCTGCAGATACTGCTTCACCGTGGGTAAGTACCGTATAATTGTTCAGCTTTTCGAGTGCGTGACCGAACGTATGACCGAAATTCAGAATCGCACGTTCTCCCGTATCACGTTCGTCATTTTCAACGACATCACGCTTGATACTCACACATTCAAAAATAACATCATCAATGAAATCTTTGGCATTTTCCTTTTCCAGACGTTCAAACAATGATTGACTTCTGATACAGCCGTACTTTACTACTTCACCCAGACCGTCTGTATAGAAAGCTTCGGGCAGAGTGTTCAGTGTTTCGGGGTCGATCAATACCAGAATCGGCTGCCAGAACGTTCCCACAAGATTTTTGCCGACTGCAAGATCAACACCTGTTTTTCCGCCGACAGAGGAATCCACCTGTGACAGCAAACTGGTCGGAATCTGCACAAAATCGATACCGCGGAGATAACTTGCCGCTGCAAAACCTGCCATATCGCCCGTCACACCGCCACCAAGCGCTACGACAATATCGGTTCTTGTAATATTATGTTCAAAGAAATGCATATACATTTTCTCAATCGTCGAAAGACGCTTTGAACTTTCGCCTGCTTCAAACGTAAACAGCGATGTTTCAAAGCCGTTTTCTGACAGTGACCGGAGTACTTGATCGGCATAGATCGGTGCAACGTTGGTATCACTTACGACTACGGCACGAATTGCCTTTGTCAGCGGTCTGATATATGCTCCTGCCTTTGGAAGAATATTATGTTCTATCAGTATATCATACGGTCTGCCCGTTTTTACTTCAACCTTTTTCATTCTCCGAGTGCCTCCTTAATAACTTTTCCTTTATGAAGAATAGCAGACAGATTCTCTCTGTCGCCCTTTTCTATACCCTCCCTGATTTCGTTCAGATTGGCGATCAGGGTATCTATTTCGCTTAAAAGCGGCTGTTTGTTTTCGATAAAAAGTTCCGACCACAATTCCGCATTGATATTTGCCACACGGGAAACATCCCGATAACTGCCGCCCGAAAATCCCTTGTGCTTGACACAGTTCGGACTGAACACATACGCACACGCGATCACGTGAGGCAATTGCGAGGTAAACGCAATCATTCTGTCGTGTTCTTCGGGAGTGGCAAACACTACCGTACCGAAACCGAGCTTTTTCGCCAGATTAGCGACTTTATCAACCGCACTGTGCGGCGCGTCACACGGAATAATGATCGCATTAGCACCGAGAAACAAATCCGCTTCGGACACATCAAAGCCGTTTTTTTCTTTTCCTGCCATCGGGTGAAAACCGACAAACGTAAAGCCGTACTGATTGGCAATTTCAGTCATCTGAGGGCAGATTTTCGACTTAATGCCCGACGTGTCGATAACAATACAGTTTTGATTGATTTTATTGGCATTATTCCGCACAAAATCAACCGCCGCATCGGGATAGGTTCCCATTATAATCAAATCGGCGGTTCTGAGTGTATCATCACTGCCTATTTCGTCTATTGCGCCGCATTCCATCGCCTTTTGCAGCGGCAGAGGGCTTCTGTTGATACCGTAAACGCGACTGTCGGTATATTTTTTGATTGCCTTTGCCATTGAGCCGCCGATAATTCCCAATCCGACTACAACCACATTCATTTTTTGCGCACTTCCTTTTCGAGTCTTTACAATATTATACCATTAATTTCCCCTCATAACAATATCATTTTATTTTGTTTTCAGCATACATCTCGACTTGCCGAAATTCAATTTACAACCTTGACACAAAACAAAAACAAATATATAATATATATAAACAAGGGGCATACCGAATAGACGGTCGCTCCCCAAAACTTTAGTTGAAATAACCGTTCAGTTGGGAGCTAGGGCGGTTATTTCTTGTTTTTATGATGAAATATTATGGATATTAATGCACTCTCATATACGCAAGTAAAATCAAAATTCCTGCTGCGATAATCAACACTCCCTGAATCCTCGTTCCCCAATCGGTCTGCGGAGGCGGCAGCATTTTCTTCTTTTTTCTTTTGCGGTTGTAATATAATGTGTTGTGTTCCCGTATCTTTGTCGGGAAGATAATATACATTAAACCAAAAATCAACGAAAAACCTACAATTATAATACATATCACTAAATCGGAATCCATTATGAAACCTCCCCGAAAGTTATCATTTATTGTTT
>CADCRH010000009.1 GCA_902803805.1 uncultured Ruminococcus sp. | reverse complement strand
GATTAAATCAGTGGTTCCTTAACTTCAATTTACCTTCAAGGAATTTCGTGAAGTTTGCCATTACCCTTTCGACGGCTCTGCGGCTTTTGACATAAATGTTGCAGTCATCGGCATACCTCACAAACTTATGCCCTCTGCTAACACTTCCTACTGCCAAGCGTGTAGCGAACTTTCACCGCCAAGTTACTGCCCATTTCAAGCAAACATAAAAAAACTCCCTGACAAAAAATTGTCGGGGAGAAATTTTTTGATAAAATTCCGGAAACTCTTTGTTCGTGAAAAACTCAAATCACCCACGATTCATTTTCCATTTTCCACTTTCCATTATTTCACGAGTTCCATTGTGTCGCGGGCGATGACGAGTTCTTCGTTGGTGGGGATAACGAATACTTCAACGGAGGAATCGGGAGTGGAGATTTTGCCCTCTACGCCGCGGATCGCCTTTTTGTTGACTTCATCATCGATTTTGACACCCATATAAGCAAGGTTATGGCATACATTTTCACGGTGCGAATACTGGTTTTCACCGATACCTGCCGTAAATACAATGGCATCAACACCGCCGAGTACTGCCGTGTAAGAACCGATATATTTGAGAATTTCATATTCAAGCATATCAATGGCGAGCTGTGCTCTTGTGTTGCCGTCGGCAGCCGCAGAAGAAACATCACGGTCATCGGAGGAAACACCCGAAATACCCAGGAAGCCCGATTTCTTATTCAGTACCGTATCCATTTCGGACGGTGAGAAATGCTCTTTTTCTGCAATAAAGGTTACAACTGACGGGTCAAGCGAACCGGTGCGTGTACCCATCATAATGCCGTCAAGCGGTGTCAATCCCATACTGGTATCGATCACCTTACCGCCGTCAATTGCGGTGATAGATGAACCGTTGCCGAGATGACAGGTGATGATCTTTGTATCTTTGATGTCCTTGCCCATCAGCTCTGCGCAACGCTGTGAAACATATCGGTGTGAAGTACCATGGAAACCATAACGGCGAACCGCATACTTTTCATAGTATTCATACGGTACGGGATACATAAATGCTTTCTGGGGCATTGTCGAATGGAAAGCGGTATCAAAAACAACCACTTCGGGAACGTCTTTTCCAAATACTTCCAGGCACGCTTTAATACCCTGAACGTGAGCGGCATTGTGAAGCGGTGCCAACGGAATCAGACTCTCGATACCCTTGATCACTTCCTCTGTTACAATGGTCGATTCGCTGAACAGAGCACCGCCCTGCACGATTCTGTGACCAATCGCGGAAACTTCCGAAAGTTCCTTGATGACGCCGTACTGCTCATCGATCAGCGCGTTTTTGATCTGAACAAATGCCTCTGTATGGTTATTCATCACAACATCGGTTTCATAGGTTCTGCCGTCGCCCGTTGTGTGCTTGAAATGACCGTCAACACCGATTCTTTCACAGTTTCCTTTTGCAAGAACACTTTCGTCCTTCATATCGATCAGCTGATATTTCATTGAAGAACTGCCTGCATTGATAACAAGAATTTTCATTTATCAATATCCTCCTGTTTTTTGGATTGAAAAAAAAAAAGTTTCTGTTTATAATAATAATACAATTGCAGTAGAATTTCAATATTTTTTTATCTGTTTTTTATAAATTTGGAGGAGAATTATGAAGATATGCGGTGTCATCTCCGAATATAATCCGTTTCATAACGGTCATCGGTATATGCTTGAAAAAATCCGTGAAAACGGTGCTTCCCATATTGTTGTCTGTATGAGCGGCAATGTTACCCAACGCGGCGATTTTGCTGTATTTGACAAGCACACACGCGCAAAGGCGGCTTTGCTGAACGGTGCAGATCTGATCATCGAACTGCCCGTTCCGTATGCCTGTTCGGGAGCGGAACGGTTTGCATTCGGCGGTGTCTGTCTGCTGAATTCGTTGGGTTGTACGGAGCGTTTGTATTTCGGCAGCGAATGCGGTGATATACAAAAACTGACCAATGCCTGCAATGCGGTTTTGAGTGATGAGGTCGGACAAAGTATCGGCCAATACCTGAATCTTGGAATGACCTTTGCCGCCGCAAGAGAAAACGCGGTCGCTGAATGTTTCGGCGGTCTTTCCGACATTCTGCACGAGCCGAACAACATTCTTGCAATTGAATATATCAAGGCACTCAGAACACTGAACAGCGCTATCCAACCCTGTACGATCAAACGCACAGGCGCGGCACACGACAGTCACGAAAACGAAAACGGTATCGCTTCCGCTTCACTGATACGGGAACGCATTTATGACGGCGTTTCTTATCGGGACTTCATTCCCGAAAATACGGTTGATGTGCTTGATTCGTGCCGGAATCCGCCGCCGCATTTGCCAAGACTGAAATTTCTTGAAAAAGCTGTTTTATACCGTTTAAGAATGATGAGCAAAGACGACTTTGCACAACTGCCCGACATCAGTGAGGGACTGGAAAACAGACTGTATCACGCTGTACGGAACGGAACCTCGATCGACGAAATTCTGACAGAGGCGAAATGCAAACGCTATCCACTGTCACGTATCAGGCGCAGTATGATCAATGCATTTTTGGGAATAACAAAAGAAAGCCATCAGATACTGCCGCAGTATATACGGGTACTGGGATTCAATCAGAACGGGCGTGATATTCTGCGCATAATGCGGAAAAGCGGTACGCTGCCCGTCATAATGAAAAGTGCCGACATCCGAAAATGCAGTACGGAGGCACGTCAGATGTTTGCGCTGGAAAGCCGATGCGACGATATTTTTTCTTTATCGGGAGAAAAAAACATAATTTGTGGTCAAAATCTTACTGAAAATATGATCATCTTATGATATAATAGTTCAATATTGTTTTATATAAGGAATGATTACTTTGGCAATGAGCATTAAAGAGATCCATACGGAAGAATTCGGACATTGTGTCCTTGTGGAAAACAACGATTTACAGTTGGCGGTAACGATCGATTACGGTCCGCGTATCGTCAGCGTTACCAAAAACGGCGGTCGGAATTTGATTTATCACGATAATGACCCCGAATTTAACCGCTGTCACGGGCACAAAATGCGTCTGACGGTTGACCGTCCGTCCAACGGTGTTTATTTTGACGATTCCCCCGTGATCTATTCTGTCCTGGAGGACGGCGTAAAATTCGTACAGACGGTTCTGGAGCCGATACAGCTCGAACTGTCCTTGGATATTATGCAAAGCAACGATTCAAGCCTTATGATCGTTCACAGTGTTACCAATAAATCCAAAGAACCTCTCAAACTTTCCATTTATACCGAAACGCCGCTGCTGCACGACGGTTTTGTGTTTGCTCCGCAGAGCGAAGTGGAAGAAACTACACGTCCGAGCCGCATTTTAACACTCTGGAACGACACCAGATGGACGGACGCAAGATTACACATCGGGGACAACTATATTGCCGTAACGGGAAGCGACAACTGTTCAAAACTGAAAATCGGTATGAACAACACACAGGGACAATGTATGTATCTGAACGGCAAAAACGCCTTTGTCAAGCATTATATCCACAACCGAACGGCGCTTTATCCGTTCAGCCACTGTTCCACCTATTTTACGGCACACGAACATTTTCTCAGCATACAGACATCCAGTCCTTTTTATCTGATCGAGCCGATGGAAATTGCGCGGCACATCGAAAACTGGAGTTTCCCCGACAGTGAAACGGCATTCGGTGCCGATGATGAAGAAGCAATGGAAAATTTTACAAAGCTGCTTTAAAAAACCGTTCCGACAAATTTCTCACTGTCGGAACGGTTTTTCTATATTTTAGGTGAATGTCAGATGAACAAAATAATAATCGTTAAATCGCCATTTCATTATTGACAATCCGATTTGGTATCCGTAAGGACACTTACCGAGTATTTCGTTGGCAGCAGCACTCTGACTGCTGTTGGGTCGATAATAGATCACATAAAGGTCTTTGATTCCGCTTTTTACTGCCTTCGATATTTCAGTTTGGACTGTTGCCGCGTCTGCATAAATATAATTGCTGTGTGCGGCAAGTTCCTTGTCGATTTCTTCGTCAATAATACCGTCGATCGGTTGCGGAGCAGTACATTCGTGACGGACTAACTTCGATGAGTAATCGCAGAAATGATCTTGCTCTATGATACTGTCAGGTATCAGGAAATAGTCATAGGACAAGTTTGAATTATCGGTCACACCCATAATGATCGGGTCATCCCACGTAACATCAATATTATACCATT
>CADCRH010000008.1 GCA_902803805.1 uncultured Ruminococcus sp. | reverse complement strand
TTAGCTCAAACGACAATATCGATGCCGAACTTCTTGGCATTTCGGGAGATGACCATACAGTAGTCGGTGTACTGACACTGAAAAACGCTGACGGCAGTGACTTCATACCCGGAGATGACGTTGAAAACTACTTTGTTACAGAATCCGACAATAACGACCTGGTTTATTGGAATGACCTCACCTACAGCGAAAATCATCTTGATGTGACAAGATCTCTTTGGAGCCGTATCACAGGGGACGATTTCGACCAGAGCAACTATATCATTAATTACTCTCTTACAGACAGCAAAACGATCAAATGCGAAATTGTTTTCGGTGATGACAGCCGAAACATCAAGGGTGAAAGATTAAGCTACAGCAATAGTTCCATCTATTTGTACCATATTGATAAAATTCTTTGTCAATACGACAGCTCCAAAGAAAGAATGGATCAACTCAATCAGGATGTAAAAAACAATTCTTCGGCAACCCTTGACCGTGAACAGGCACTGATGGAGGGAGCAAAGAAAACACTGAAAGATGATCAGGTCATCAACTTTACCAGCGACTGGAGTACACTTGTCGTTGCAACAAAGACAAAGATAGACATTGATCTTGACACAGCGTTTACTCTGAACTACAGAGATACAGACCGTACTTTGTCGGTTGTTGAGGGTACTCACAGCTATAACGGAGCACCCTATACGGTTCAATCCGTGAAAGCAAGTCCGTTCTGCACTGAGATCACAGTATCAACGGATATAAGCGGCAGTTTCTACAAGACATTCGGTACTGAATTTTTCGAGGATATCGAGATCACTCTTGAGAACGGTACTGTTTTATACGGTTGTGCCTATAGAGATACCAACAATTCCGACCGGAACAATGATACATTCAGAACGAACTACTGGAAAGACAAAAGATACAGAAATACGGACTGGGTGACATTGAATCCCGATGAGATCGTATCCATCTCATTCAACGGTGAAACGCTCGCCGTAAAATAAATTATATCCTACATTTTATAAAATGTAGGATATAATAAAAGTGCAGAGCAGATCTTCCTTAAACAGTTGATTTCAATTGATTTGGAAAAGAAATAACCGCACAATTGCAAGATCGGGCGGTTATTTCTTTTTGTTATTTTTGTGGTTATGTAAGTAACAACTTTCTATTTTATAAATTTGTGATAAATGCGGAAATGATTTGAATGGACTTTTCGGCGGCGATTTTGCTGAATACGGCATATTCAACAGCATCGTCCTGCTCACTCATACTGTCTGAGATCGAACGCAGAATCGCAAACGGCACATTGTTGATGTAGCAAACCTGACCGATACTGCCGCCTTCCATTTCACACGCAAGCGCGTGAAAACTGCTGTGAAGCGCCACACGGTTTTCGTTGCCGCTGATAAATTTGTCACCCGTTGCGACCGTACCGACAGCATAATTTTTTTCGCCTATGCTCTCACACGCATTTTCCAGAGCAATGATCAGTTTTTCGTCACACGGGATATACACAAGACTTTCATTGGGCAAAAACAGCATTGCAGGTTCATCACCGATAGCAGTTGTATCCATATCGTGCTGAACGACATTTTTGGCGATCACAACGTGTCCGACGTGTGTTTCACGGCTTGTACTGCCGCCGATACCCGTGTTGATGATACAGTCGGGGCGATAAGTCAAAATCATTGTTTGTGCTGCAACAGCGGCATTGACTTTTCCGATACCGCACTTTGCGACAACACATTCCCGATCGTGTATTTTACCGCTTGTAAAAACCGTGCCGCTGATTGTTTTTACCGTTTTGTTGGTCATTTTTTCGATAATGCCGTTAACCTCAATATCCATCGCTCCTATAATGCCTATCATCATCATTCCTGCTTTCCGTAAATAATTTTTTATAAATTTATTATAGCATTGAGCCGCAAAATGTCAAATCGTTGTTATCGGCTGACGTCCATTTGAAGTGATGACAGAAAAACACACTGTTGAACGATCGTTCTTGTTCAACAGTGTGTACTGTTTTTTTATTCAAGATTTCCCGTGTGGAACATTATAGCCGCAACAGCCGCAAGCGGTGCGGTTTCGGCTCTGAGAATCCGTTTGCCGAGCGTGGCGGTTTCGGCTCCGAAGCTTTGCAGCAGCGCTGTTTCACGCTCCTCAAAGCCGCCTTCGGGACCCGTAAATATCGCAATCTTTTGGTCAGTGGGTCTGATAAGATGACGGAGCGGTTCTCCCCCGCCTTCGTAAAATAAAATAATTCTGTCGAATTCTTTCAGCTTTTCCGAAAGCTTTTTCAGCTCCGTAATTTCCTGTACCATCGGAATGACCGCTCTGCGTGACTGCATTGCCGCCTGATACGCTATTTTCCGGTACCGCTGCTGTTTTTTTGCTGCCGATTTTCCGTCGGGACGGGAAACACATCTGTCGGTCAGAACGGGTACGATCTCGGTAACACCCAGTTCCACACATTTTTGTATCACCGTTTCTATTTTGTCGCCCTTGGTAAGAGCCGCAAAAAGTGTGATGTCAACTGTCGGTTCGTTTTGACATTTGCTTTCGGAAACGACGCGCACTTGAACGCCGTCGGCTGTAATTCTTTCGATTTTACACAAGTGCTCTATTTTCTGACTGTCGCATAAGGTCAGCACTTCTCCCACGGACATTCTCAGCGATTTCGTGATATGTACGGCGTCTTCTCCCGTAATGAGATGAGTCTGACCGATATTGTCGGCAAAAAACCAATCCATAAAAAATACTCCTCAAGGTTTAATTTTCCACAGCGGAGCAATCCGCCTGTTTTTCGGCTGTCATATTGAGTTTTCGGCTTTCGCGCTCCATTTTCCTGACAATCGTTTTTCGCAGCTTTTGCAGTCTGAAACGGTTGTAGCGCTGAATGACGGCAAACGGCATATTGCCGATAAAAAGCAGTAAAGAAAGCACCAATGCCATCAAAAAATTATTAATAATAAAAAGGATGATCGTAAACATACAGTTAACAGTATGGTTCCATTCTCCCCGACAGGTTTCCATAATAAATTCGTCTATATATTCTATCGACACGTCATCAATATGATCCTTTGAAAAACCGTCCTTGCCGATATGCTGCGGCAGAAAATCTTTCCAGCGGTTGATTTTCAGAACATCACTGTAAAATTTCCCACCGCGTTCCCATTTGTGCGGCTGATACATTCTGCGGTTTGCGTCAAACGCCGAAGTGTTGATGGATACACATAAAAAAAACGTCGCATAATGCCAGACCGCTCCCAAAAGGAGATTAATCAGCAAGGCATTGATGAACGGCTGATCTCTCAACATATAAATCCCCCTTAAAAAGCACGTAAAATTATTATAACCTATTTGAAAAAATAATTGTTAACAAATTATGAACAGCACGGTTTGTATCAACTGACAAAATCCCCCTTGAAATCATTCAAAAAATATTGTTATTTAGAATGTATAATGTTAAAATGGTAAATATGTATGAATGGGAGGGATTTTATGAAAGCCGAAATTTTATGTGTGGGAACAGAAATTCTGCTGGGAGATATTGTCAATACCAATGCTGCGTTTCTTTCTCGGGAGCTTGCTAAGATGGGCATTAATGTCTATCGTCAAACCGTTGTCGGGGACAATGCCAACCGCCTGAAAGCAAGTCTGAGGGACGCACTCGACAAGAATGATATTGTTATAACATCGGGAGGACTTGGACCTACCTATGACGACCTTACCAAAGAAACAGCCGCCGCGCTTTTCGGACTGGAGCTGAAGCTTGACGAAGCGTCAAAGGAAACTATCGAAAATTTTCTGAAAATGACGCACCGGAAGATCACCCCCACGCTGATGAAGCAGGCGTATCTTCCCGACGGCTCATATGCACTGAAAAACGACTGCGGCACAGCGCCGGGTGTCTATCTCGAAAAGAACGGAAAAGTCCTTGTAATGCTTCCGGGACCTCCGAGAGAGCTACAGCCGATGTTTTTGAACTATGCCGAGCCGAAACTGATGAAGCTGACGGAAAAAACAATGGTTTCGCATATGGTACATATTTTTGACATCGGGGAATCCACAGTGGAAACACAACTTCGCGAAATGATGACCACAATGACCAATCCGACAGTTGCTCCCTATGCCAAAGACGGAGAGGTTACGGTTCGCGTTACGGCATTTGCAGACAGTGAAACTGCCGCCGAAGCAATGATAAAGCCTGTTATTGACGAGATTCAAACAATTATCGGTAACAAGCATATCTACGGAATCGATGTTCCAAATCTTCAAACGGCTTTGGTTCAAAAACTGAAAGCCTGCGGTAAAAAGATCGCCACAGCCGAAAGTCTGACAGGAGGTCTTATCTCCAAAAGAATCACAGAGGTTTCGGGTTCGTCGGAGGTCTTTGAGTGCGGTATCTGCTCCTATTCCAACAGAATCAAAAATAAGGTTCTGGGCGTACCGCAGGAAACACTTGACAAATATACGGAATATAGTGCCGAAACCGCCGCTGCAATGGCGGAAGGTGTAAGGCGGCTTTCGGGTGCGGCGATAGGTATATCGACCACAGGGATCGCAGGACCGGGCGGCGGCACCGATGAAAAACCTGTCGGTTTGGTCTATGTCGGAATCAGCACCGAACATAAAAGCGATGCAAGGGAACTTCATCTGAGCCGCGGTTTCGGTGACGAAAGGGAACTGATCCGCTATCTTGCGTCATCACACGCACTGTATCTGGCACTTGATGAACTGAAAGATCAATTCGGACAATAAAGTATATCAAAAAGCAAAAGTTTTTATTCTTCATCATAAAAACTTTCAAAAATTCCATACTTGTTATTTACAGTTACGGTTTCCATATTGTATAATTAAACTGTATCGTTGTATGACAGTAATGATACTTTCGTTTGTTTAACAATTTTATGCCGGAATTTTGTGCAAAACTATTGATTATGTTAAAATTTTATGATAAAATATATAACGAATGTTGATGATTTGAATGATAAGTGTATGTTTTAAGACAAAAATGCATACAAAAAATCAATTTTTAAAAAATATTTCAGGATGGAGATGATACCATTGGCACGAAGTGCAGGCATACTTATGCCGATAACGTCACTGCCGTCACCTTACGGAATCGGTACGTTGGGTAAGGCGGCATATGAGTTTGTTGACTTTCTGAAGGCAGCAGGTCAGACCTACTGGCAGCTGCTCCCTGTAGGACCAACAAGCTACGGTGACTCACCCTATCAGTCATTCTCGACCTACGCCGGCAACCCTTATATGATTGACCTGGATATGCTCTGTGATGACAATCTTCTGGTCAGAGAAGACCTTGAAAAAATCGATTGGGGCAGCAATTCTCAATACATAGATTATGAAAAGATCTATAATGAGCGCTTTAAAGTCCTTCGTCAGGCTTACGAAAACTTTAAAGAAAGAAATCAGCAGGAGTTCTGGGACTTTATGCGGGATGAGGACAGCTGGCTGACCGATTACGCCCTTTATATGGCTGTCAAGAAGTATTTTGATGACAAGGCGTGGACGGAATGGCCCGACCACCTCATCAAGTACAGAAATCCCGACACTATAGATTATTACCTGAGAATACTTTACGAGGACGTAATGTTCTGGAAGTTTACTCAGTTCCTTTTCTATAAACAGTGGGCAGAACTGAAAGAATACGCTAACGACAACGGCATCAAGCTGTTCGGTGATATGCCGATCTATGTTGCGATGGACAGCGCCGATACCTGGGCAAACCCCGATGTGTTCTGGCTCGATGACGAAAGAAAGCCTGTCTGTGTCGCAGGCTGTCCGCCGGATTATTTCTCGGAAACGGGACAGCTTTGGGGCAATCCTCTCTATGACTGGATATACCTGGAAGAAACAGGCTTCGACTGGTGGATCAGACGTGTCGGCGGCGCGGCAAGAATGTTCGATGTAACACGTATCGACCATTTCAGAGCGTTTGACCAGTTTTATGCCATTCCCTACGGCGCCGAAAACGCCGTTATCGGTGAATGGATAGACGGTCCTAAGATGAAGTTCTTTAACAAGATGAAGGAGCGTCTGGGCGATATTCCGATTATTGCGGAAGATCTCGGCTTCCAGACACCGGGCGTTAAAAAACTTCTGAAAGATTCGGGCTATCCGGGAATGAAAATTCTCGAATTCGCATTCGATTCCAAGTCGGACAGCGACTATCTGCCTCATAACTATGATAAAAACAGTGTATGCTATACCGGCACGCACGACAATGATACGATCAACGGCTGGCTGAAAACCATTTCCAAAAAGGATATGGCTTTTGCCGAAACCTACTGCGGTCTTAATAAGACCGAGGGTTACAACTGGGGTTTTATTCGCACCGCTTATGCAAGTGTCAGCAATTATGCTATTGTTCAGATGCAGGATTTCCTCGGACTCGGTACAGAGGCGAGGATCAATATGCCGTCAACACTCGGCAATAACTGGACGTGGAGAATGAAAAAAGGTGCTGACAGCGCCAAGCTTGCGAAGAAAATTTATAACTTGTCAAAAATTTACAGAAGGCTGGAGGATGACAAAAAGATGAAGAAAAATGCCATTATCGACAACCTCGTACTTACTGCTAAGAACGAGTACTGCAAGGAGCTCAGCGAGCTCTCACCCGCCGAGCTTCACGAAGCACTCGGCAAAGCTATGATGGGCGATATTTCCGAAAGATGGGCAGAGAGCAAAAAGAACCACGCAGCTCACCGCCGCGCTTACTACCTCTCCGCAGAGTTCCTGATGGGACGTATGATGTACAACAACCTTTATGCAATGGGTGTTCTTGACCAGACAAAGAAGCTTCTTGCAGACAAGGGCATTGATATTAATGTATTTGAAGAGATCGATGACGCAGCGCTCGGCAACGGCGGTCTTGGTCGTCTTGCCGCTTGCTTCCTGGATTCTGCGGCTACTCACGATGTTCCCCTCGATGGCTACGGCATCCGCTACAAATATGGTCTTTTCAAACAGCAGATCGTTGACGGTTTCCAGGTAGAAGTTGCCGACGACTGGCAGAGCTTCGGTGATCCGTGGTGCATTAAGCGTTCCGAGGACACTGTGACCGTAAGATTTGCAGACCAGACCGTAAAGGCTGTACCTTACGATATGGCGATCATCGGTTACGGCACCGACAACATCAATACACTCCGTCTTTGGGAGGCAGAGGCTGTTAACGGATTTGATTTCCTTGAATTCAACGACAGCAAATATGATCTGGCAGTAAAGGCAAAGAACGACGCTGAGAATATCTCCAAGGTTCTTTATCCGAACGACAACAGCCACGAAGGAAAGGTACTCCGTCTGAAGCAGCAGTATTTCTTCTCATCGGCATCTCTCCAGGATATTATCAAGAGATACAAGAAAAAGCACGGCGGCGACTACTCTCATTTTGCAGAGGAAACTGTGATCCAGCTCAACGATACTCACCCGACGATCTCGATTCCCGAACTGATCAGACTGCTCCAGAATGACGGTCTTTCCTTTGAGCAGGCATTTGATATTGCACAAAAGACATTCGCATACACCAACCACACAGTTATGCAGGAAGCGCTCGAAAAGTGGAGCATTGACCTGATGAAGGGCATTCTCCCCGAAGTTTACGAGATCATTGTCAAGATCAACAACAAGTTGGTAACAATGCTGAAAGATAAGGGTTACGGCGAGCCGACAGCAGAAGAAAAGAAGGCAAAGAACCCGACCACAAGACTTGACAGAATGATCATTGATGACGGTCACGTTGTACATATGGCTCGTATGGCTACTTATGTATCCAGCTATGTTAACGGTGTTGCTGCCATTCATACACAGATCCTGAAAGACGACACACTCAAAGAGTGGTACGAGCTTTATCCCGAACGTTTCCAGAACAAGACAAACGGTGTTACACAGCGTCGTTGGCTCGGTCTTTGCAACCCCGAACTTTCGGAGTTCATCACCGACAAGATCGGCAACAAGTGGGTTCGCAACCTTGACGAACTGAAAAAGCTAGAAGCACACATTGATGACAGTGCGATCGATAAGTTCAACGAGATCAAGTACATCAAGAAGAAAGAACTCAGCGACTTCATCCAGAAGCACGACAACGTTTATATTGACCCGTCCTTCCTGTTCGATATTCAGGTTAAGCGTCTGCACGAGTACAAAAGACAGCTGATGAATGCTTTCTCGATTATGGCACTGTACTTCCGCCTGAAAGAGGGCAAGCTCCCGGATTTCACACCGACAGCATTTATCTTCGGTGCAAAGGCTGCTCCGGGCTACGCTCGCGCAAAGGCTATCATCAAGTACATTAACGAGATTGCAAAGTTGGTTAACAATGATCCCGACGTGAACCAGAAGATGCGCGTTGTATTCGTAGAGAACTACAACGTATCTTATGCCGAGAAGATCATTCCTGCGGCTGACATTCACGAGCAGATCTCAACAGCAGGTACAGAGGCTTCCGGTACAAGTAATATGAAGTTTATGGCTAACGGTGCTGTTACAATTGGTACATACGACGGTGCGAACATCGAGATTGCAGAGCAGGCAGGCGAAGAGAATGAGTATATCTTCGGTGCAAGAGTAGAAGAAATCAACGAGCTGAAGAACAACTATGATCCTAAGAAGCTCTACAATGAGAACCCCGAACTGAAGAAGGTCATCGATACACTGATCGACGGACGCTTCACGGACGGCGGCAAGACAGGCGAAGGTTCCTTCAAGGAACTTCATCAGTCACTTCTTGAAGGTGCAAGCTGGCATCAGCCCGACCATTACTTCATTCTCCGTGACCTTCCCGATTATATCGAAACAAAGGTCAAGGTCAACAATGAGTACAAAGACAGACGTGCATTCGGCAGGAAGTGCCTGATGAACACAGCTAACTGCGGTCAGTTCTCCAGTGACCGTACCATCCTCCAGTATGCTACAGAACTCTGGAAAGTTAAATAATTAAAATATCAAACAGCTCCCTCCATACTGTCAATCGACAGTATGGAGGGAGTTTTTTAAATGAAGTTTTGTCAAAAGAGGGTTGTTAAGGGACAGACAGCCCCTGACTGCCTGTTCGCAACCGGTGATAAAGAACCAAAAACGGTCTGCCGTACACGATAAATGTACGGCAGACCGTTTGATTGATGTATTTGAGATTATTTGTAAAGAGGGAATTTGTCGCAGATCTCATTGACACCGCTGCGAATCGCATCGGCATTGTTGTCAAAGTCGTTGAGTGCCAGTGTGATAAACTCGGCAATTTTGTCCATTTCCTCAACACCAAGACCGCGTGTCGTTACGGCAGGCGTACCGATACGTACACCGCTTGTCACAAACGGACTTCTCTTTTCGTTCGGAACGGTGTTTTTGTTGGCGGTGATCTGTACTTCGTCCAGACGGCGCTCCAACTCCTTGCCTGTTACCTCGCTCTCCGTAAGGTCAAGAAGCATAACGTGGTTGTCCGTGCCACCCGATACCAGCTTGTTGCCGCGTTTGATAAGACCGTCCGCCAGAGCCTGTGCGTTCTTTACGATGTTTTCACCGTAGGTCTTAAATTCGGGTTTCAGCGCTTCACCGAAGCATACTGCCTTTGCGGCGATAACGTGCATTAAAGGACCGCCCTGTGTGCCGGGGAATACCGCCTTGTTGACGGCTTTGAAAAGTTCCTCGTCGTTTGTCAGGATAAGACCGCCTCTCGGACCGCGGAGGGTCTTATGAGTAGTGGTGGTTGTGAAATGCGCGTACGGAACAGGACTCGGATGAACTCCTGCGGCAACAAGACCTGCAATGTGTGCCATATCTACCATCAGGTAAGCACCACACGCGTCAGCAATCTCTCTGAAACGTTTGAAATCGATAATTCTCGGATAAGCGCT
>CADCRH010000007.1 GCA_902803805.1 uncultured Ruminococcus sp. | reverse complement strand
CCGGTAACCGGACTTGAACCGGTACGGTATTTCTACCGAGGGATTTTAAGTCCCTTGCGTCTGCCTATTTCGCCATACCGGCAGATTTACAACATTAATATATTATCATAAACTTTTTGATTTTTCAATAGATTTGGCAAAAAATAATAGTATTCACATAATTTTTTTCAATACGCAAATATAATTCTTTTTCATACTTTTATTTTCAAAGAACAAGTGTTATCATTAGATAAAATGATCCGGAAATCTAAATGGAGGTAATTTTAAGTATGAAAAGAATCCAAGCAACAGCAGTCGGTATCGTTCTTTCTTTAATGCTCTCTGCCTACGGCTGTATGCCATCAACCACTGCCAACAACACAGATACGGATATGGCTTCTTTTCCGGAAAGCAGTGTTGGAGATACAGTAAGCAAAGAAAACAGCACGGAAGATTCTTCGCTGCAAAACGTCAGAAAACAAAAACTGACAAGAAAAATAAATATTGAAGAAAAACCGGAGATAACAAAAGCCGAATTGATCGCTATGTGTCCGGGAAAAATCATTGATTTCTGTGAAATTGACCCTTACTATCCCGGAAACGTTATGATCAGCGGTACTGTCGGATTGATCGGTTCTCCCATCAAACTAAGCTGTGAGGAAGCGGTCAGCGATCTGACACTGACACTGACGTATTCGGAAGACGATCTTCGCGGTATTCCCGAAAAAAATATCGCTGTAATGTACGTTGATGAGGAAAATCAGAATTTTATTCATTTGGATGAAGCAGAGCTGGACACCGAAAATAATTGTGTTTCGTTTCCTGTTAAAAATAACGGCATCTATCTTCTTTTCGATATTTACGCATACGGCTCCGTTATGTACTGGGATGTTGCGGAATATGCCTATGAAAAAGATGTTACCGACTATATTTCCGATTGGGAACGCGAATGTGACACGGGAGATATTATGACTCTCACCGATAAAACGTGGGTAAAGGAAAATGCGCCGAATTTCCACGTTACTGATGAAAAACAGCTTGCAAGTGTTGTGTATTATGCAAACGCGGTGGGCGGAGAAATCAATATTTATCTTGACAATGATATAGATTTGAGCAATTATCACTGGGCACCTATGGGTTGGACAAAATCAAGCACCAACATTACGATTTACGGTCAGCAGCACACTGTTAACGGGCTGACGATCAATATGCCGGGTCAGTTTCAAGTAGGTCTTACGGGCTATGCGCAAAGTGTTAAAATTTCCGACCTGACCATCACTAATGCCGATATAACAGGCAGTAACTATGTCGGTATCATCTGTGGAGAGTGTCACGGTGACAAAGTTTTTGAACGTGTATCGATCAGCGGCAATGTCAACGGTAC
This sequence comes from uncultured Ruminococcus sp., assembly GCA_902803805.1. GTDB lineage: Bacteria > Bacillota > Clostridia > Oscillospirales > Acutalibacteraceae > UBA1213. The sequence goes on along the minus strand of CADCRH010000007.1, from coordinate 5,760 downwards.
GGAAGGAACTGCTGGCGCGTTTGTCGGTGCAGGCGACAGAGGTGAATATATCGACTGCACTTTTGATGTTAAGGTAAACGGAAAACCGTTTGAATATCACACACCCGAAGAAAAAGTAAAAGCAGACAACTCCGACACAAGCCGCTACACGCTTTCCATCAATGAACAAGGACGAGTACAGCGAACAGAAGCTGATTTCGATAAATCACTTAGCTGGGTCATTTATAACGGAGGAAAGCACATATTGACCCGCGGTGCTGAAAATGAGCTTGAAATTCCGGATTGGGTATGGGAAAAAGTAGGAACAAAAGACACCACCTATACGATTTATTTACAGGGATATTATTCGGACACCAATTCCTCCTATCAAAGCGGATATGTCATACTGAGTAATACAATAGAATATACCTACCAATAAAAATATTGTCCCCTGCCTGTTCAGTCACGAAACAAACAGGGGCATTTTATTTTCTTTACTGATTATCTGCTGTTATAATCCTCGTTAATTTTATCGCTCCATTCCGTTGTAAGCGGCGCGGCTGCACGAACCTGAGATACTGCCTCGGAAACGGCTTCATAAAGCACTTGTGTTCCCCGGCTGTCGGCTTTGTAGTTCACCGCTCTGTTACCGCTGATACCGAACCTTGACGCTGTTTCCACCGCATCAATGTTGGCGCCGATAAAGATAAATTCCCAGTTCTGCTTTTTCTTCTTTTCGATCATCTTTTTAACGGTTTTGCTGTCATATTTTTTGCTGGCGTTTTCCATACCGTCGGTGGTGATGACAAACATTGTATGTTCGGGAATATCTTCTTTTCTCGCATATTTGTGTATGTTTGAAATATGCTTCACAGCGTCACCAATAGCGTCCAGAAGTGCGGTACAGCCTCTCACGGTATAATCGTCCTCTGTCATCGGCTTCACTTTGTCTAAAGCTGCTCTGTCGTGGATCACTTTGCTTTCGTGGTCAAACAGTATGGTCGAAACATAAACTTCACCGTCCTGCTTTTTCTGCTTCTCGATCATTGCATTAAACCCGCCGATCGTGTCGCTTTCCAGACCTGCCATTGAGCCGCTTCTGTCCAGTATAAATACCAGTTCTGTAAGATTCTTTTTCATAGTGATAACCTCCGTTTATCTTGATTTTTGTTTTGCTTTTGCTTACAATTCCATTATAAATTTTTTTACGGAGGGAATGGTCGCTTTCAAAGCGACATTTTATTTTTACACACCAAGAAGTTTTTGGTCAAAGGCAAAGAGCGCTTCATTGATCACAAATATATCATAGATCCCCTGTTTGATAAAAAACTCTATGATAATATCAAATTTGCTGCTGTGCGAAAGTGCAAAACCTGCTTTCAGCAGCATTTCATTTGCTTCGTCAAGCGACAGTTCCAAGGCAATGACAAAAGCGATCGCCGTTTGTTTGCTCGGCTTATACAGTCTGTCACTTCTGATTTTAGAAAACAGCTTTCTGTCAACGTTCGCTTTTTTGTAACATTCGGAATCCTTAATGCCCTTTTCGTCTATCTTTCGCATCAGCATTTCGGAAAAGCTCTCGTCGATCATACTGACCGCTTGTTCAAGGCTCTCCTCGGAAAATATCGAAGCGCTATCCTCGAAAACTGTTTCGGACGGTACGGCACGGACGCTTTCCGACCTGAAATTCGTTTTTTCCAAGACATTCCGGCTGCGGTCGATATAGTTTTCGTCCACATAATTTTCATCGATATACTCATTAATGCCGTCAGTAATATTTTGACTGATGATAAAGCTGGCTTTGTCAAACACCACAAGAATGACATCCATTTCGTTTTCTTTCAGAAACGCTTTGATCTCACCGACAGCAACCTCAAGCGCCTTGTCTTTTGGATAGCCGTAAATTCCCGACGAAATGAGCGGAAACGCGATACTTTGACAATTTCTTTCCTTTGCCAAACGAAGTGACTCACGGTAGCACGACTGCAACAATTCTTTTTCGCCTTTCGTGCCTCCCCTCCACACGGGACCTACGGTATGGATGATGTATTGACAAGGCAGCTCATAACCTGCTGTTACTTTTGCCTGTCCCGTTTTACAGCCGTGAAGTTTCATACATTCAAAAAACAGTCCTTTTCCTGCGGCTCTGTGAATCGCCCCGTCCACACCTCCGCCGCCCAACAGTGAGCTGTTTGCCGCATTGACGATCGCATCGCATTTTACTTTGGTAATATCATTCCTTTCGATTCTAAATGACATAAATAGTTGGCTCCTTTCCAAAACAGAACCACTCTTTTGCAAGACGCGGTTCTGTTCATTAACTATTGATTTTCAATCAAAATATAAGGATTTTTGGCAGCGGACAGTGCTTGAAGATATGCCTTCATCATATCTGTCGAAACAGCCACACAGCCTGCAGTCGGTGCTTCACCGACTGCATAAATTCCTTCGGGAGTGATCCGGTGATCTTCCGATGCCGTTCCTACTCCCTCACTGCCTACCGTACCGCTTGTATTCAAGGCTTCTTCTCTTGTCCATATGCCTTTTTCGTCCTTGCTGTACAGAGAGATCTCCGCCGATGTTCCTTCTGCTTCAACGATCACTAATTGTTGACAGTGAAGATCCTCCAAAGTATCCAATGTGATATTTTCCTTTTTTAAAGCATTCAGCATCCGTTCGGAAATCTGCTTACCGCTTTGTGTTTCCCACGCTTCGGTATCAGACTCATCCGATTGCTCGGATTCTTCGGAACTGTTTTTCGATTCGGGTTGATCTTGGCTTTCATCTGGCTTACTCGGCTTTTGTTCTTTTTTCTTTTCGCTTGCAACGGAACTGCCTGTGTCCGTATAGACATAAGCAAGAAGCTTTTTCTTTTTCACAATACTATCCCGTTCCTTAAAACAATAAATTCACTCTATTATATTAACATACTATACAATTTTTTTCAATATATAATAAACCTCCGTATGCAAAGTTACATACGGAGGTTTGCTGTTTGTTATCTGCTGCCGGTTGTTTTACTTGATTCCTCGGTTTTGCTTGTTTCCGCAGCTTTACTTGATTCCTGCGCCTTACTGGTTTCTACAGTCTTGCTTGATTCCTGCGCTTTGCTTGACTCCTCAGTTTTGCTTGCTTCGGTGCTCTTGCTAGTTTCCGCAGTCTTGCTTGATTCCTCAGCTTTGCTCGACTCCTCGGCAACACTTGATTCCTGTGTCCGGTGATCTGCCGGAGCATTTACATCCAGTTCGACAATATTGTAATATTCTTTTTGGGAAGTAACATAATCATTGATCAAACTGTCATAACTGTCATAGCCTTTTGCACCGTACTCCAAATCAAATGTCACGGTTCCGTCCTTTTCTCTTTTCAAATTATTGACATAAACAATAACATACACTTTGGACTGACTGCCATCCGATTTATTGATCAGATATTCATTGATATGCATATAGCGGTTATATTCATAATTATCATAACTTTTATCGTTATGTTTATCCTCAAACTGCTTTTTCAGTGAAATAATGTATTTTGCCTTGACTGTTGTGGAAGCAAGGGAATCAAAGTCTCTATAACCCAGATATACATCCGCAAAGCTGCTGCTTCCTTTGTTGGTTACTGTATAAGCGGCAAATTTATCATCAATTTCCGCCTGCATTGAGGTGAGGTCAAGATCTTCAACGTCCGTAATAAAGATCGGCTGATTTTCGATATTGTATCTTTTTTTGTCTTTGGCAAGTTCAAAGCTGATACTGCTTGATTCATCACCGTATGAATCACTGTCTTTCAGTTCGGCTAATACCGTTACCATATCACCGTTTCTCAACTGTCCGTTTCTTTCTTCCGTTTCATTATCAAGCTTAAATTCAACATTATTGCTGATGATGCTTCCGCATTTGGAATCATCAATTGTCGCCGTAATATAGGGTGATGTTCCTGTAAAGGTCACATTGACATCTTCAAATGCGTCAAGCTTTGCGACCTCGCTTTCTTCGGAGGACTCTGCCGACGATTCATCCGCATCGGAAACAATATTGTCCGTACTGCTTGATTCATCAGACAACGAAGATTCCAGCGAAAAGATGCTGCTGACATCGGCAGTACTGCTTTCGGAAACACTTGCGGCAGGCGTATTGTCAGAACCTCCGCAAGCTGTCAAAAAGGCGGTTGATGAAGCTGCTGCCAAAACCAATGCCAAAACTTTTATTTTGTTCATAATCATTCCTCTTTTCTGTATTTCATTGAAAATCAAAATCTCAACCGTTTCAGTCAACATATACTATTAAAATATCACAGTTGCCCCTGATTTGTCAAGATTTTTGTTGAATATTAATTATATTGTTTACATTCCTCGGTTCATAATTGTTATGAATCACATAAAAAATCCCCTCTGTATGAATCAGTTGTGCATACAAAGGAGATTTTCAATGTTTCGATTCACTTTATCCGCTTTTGATAACCCGACAGCAGTTTACGGTTCAGTATATGGAATCCCCATCCGAGGAGAACGCTCCCCGCAAGAACCAGAATTGAAAACACAAAGTCGTTTTTAATTAATATAAAACCATCTTGACGCAGGCTCATTGTGAAAAGTCCCTGCACCAAATAGATTTCCAGTGAAAGGCTTCCGAGCCGATTCAGAACGAGATTACCGATCTCAAATTTCAAAGTAAACAATATCAGACTCAGCACAAACAACAGACAGGTAACAGTTTCGGTAATCAGCCTGATATTGTTGATCGGTATGTGTGCCTGAATTTTTTTGGAAAAACAGAACAGCAGTAAAAATGCTGTCCATACGAATGGTGCCGTTACCCGATAACTCTTTTTGATCAATGACAGCATTTTATCCTCATATACCGCCCAGAACATTCCGACAGGCAAAAGATGGGCCGTATTATACCACCATATACCGTACTTCATTTTCATACAAAACATTACATATAATCCATACCAGATACAGCCGCCCAGAATCATTATCCACGGTTTTCGGCAAGCAAGCATTAACAGCCAAAAAACAAGATAGAACATCAATATCACAAGAATATACCACGAATAGGACACGATCGGGTCGCCCTTGACAATGGTTTTTACCAATATTTCTTTTGGTGAGTACAGTGTTCCAAATACCGCATTGACTGCCCAATAAACCGCAGTGATAATGATATACGGAAACAGCACGGCAGGCAGCCGCCGAAGCAAAAAACGCTTTTGATAGTTTGAGGATTTCATATACTGTTTTTGCAGACCGTAGCCCGAAAAGAAAAAGAACACCGCGACCGCAAGAATCCCTATTTTTATCAGCTCGTAAAAAATCGTTCCTCCCTTTGCGAGCTGCGATAAATGGTGCAGGACAACCGCGACCGCAAAAAATCCCCTCCACGATCGGCACGTTTCCAAGGACAAATAGTTTTCGTTCCACGATTTGATCGGCTTGACAGGCTTCATTCTCCACAACAGGAGAACCAACAATGCTGTCGGCAATATGTCAATAAGTTTAATATTCATTTTCCGCCACTTTCTTATTTTTCTTCATTTAGCAAAACTTACCGACTTATTGTAACATAAACGAACATCAGGCTCAATAGACAAACCAATGTTTTCTCAAAATTTCAGCAAAAATGGGTTATCGTATATTTGTACAATAACCCATTTTTCAATTTTGAACGTTTGACTTATAACATTCAAATATTTAGTTTAGAGCGTGTTCACATAAAAAGAGCATCAAAAATCATATCCAACATGATAACAGAAAGAAAAATTGAATCGAGTTTATCGTAGCGT
>CADCRH010000006.1 GCA_902803805.1 uncultured Ruminococcus sp. | reverse complement strand
GTTATTTTCTCAGAATCAAGCGTTTCAGAAAAGTTTTTACACGCTACGATAAACTCGATTCAATTTTTCTTTCTGTTATCATGTTGGCTATGATTTTTGATGCTCTTTTTATGTGAACACGCTCTAGCTTATTCGGCTAAATGGCTGTTTCCTGTTTTGTAATCGATCACAATTTGAGGCTGATTGTTATAGGCATAAATATTGAATGAAATTCCTTCGCCGTTATCCTCAACGGAATAGGCCTCTATCTCAACGCCTCTCGCTACCAGATTGTCGTCATCAAATACGGGAGTGACACGATACAACACGTGATTATTTGTTTCTTTTACATAGTCGGCAACCATATTTTCAAACGGCAGCATTCCTTTGACGTTTAAATATCTTGTACCGGTGATCAGATTTTTCTTGTTGGCATTTTCTGCGGTGAGCTGATAGCCGATCAGATGACAGCGGTTATACAAATACTTTCCTTCTACGCAGTCATATTTTACGGTTTGCCAGCCTGTCGGTTTTACCTGACCGATACTGCCCCGTTTCTCCGTCGGCATTGTTTCCGTGCCGACACACGCATAGGCTACGCCGCATCTTTTCAGCTCATCAAGGTCACTGTAGTCCTCAAAGGCTTCATCTGTATATTCCGAATCCGTAAAATACGGAACATTTCCGTTGATCTCAACATAAGGGCTATCGGTAAAATCGGGAACGGTATCAATGGAATATGTCCCCTCTGTTGTTGAAACGATCGATGTATCATCGGAAGTTTCTGTCAGAAATTCCAGCGAACAGCCGCAGAGTATGACAGAACAGCAAATTAATGTCAGTATGATTGTAAAAAGATTCCTTTTCATTTGATATATTCCTCTCTTGTGATTCTTTCGTGCGAGCTTCCCGCAAAGTCAATGCTTGTTGTCAGGGTATATTTTGAAAAGTCAAGACGGCATTGAAAATCCGACGGATAATCTCTGTTCCAGTGATAAACAACCAATTTGGAAATTTTGTTTTCATACGGCAAAATATCAATGTTTTCAACAAAACATATATCATTGGCTGCTGCATTTTCAAGAAGTGATTCGTCAACAGAAATTCTGTCGGAAAATTCCGAAAATAAACTTTGTGAAAATTTATCAATATGAATTATTTCGTTCGGAAACAACTTCATCAAATCTTCGGTCAGCAGTCTGTCACGGCTTTGTCTTCGGTGATTGAACAACATTCCGTTATGATTGTCCAAGCATATCACTATAGTCATTGTTTTTCCTCCTTATTCTCTCTTCAAAAATACGATCCATTATCCTTGTGCAAGCAAGGATTCAATATAGGTGATGAAAACATCTTTATAGTCACCGGGCAAATCATAAACTTCACCGTCACAGACAACATATGATTTTTCGTCATCAATCAGCACCGACAGTTCGGAAACAGATCGTTTTTCCGATGATACGGTCATCATTTTGGGAGAATCCATTTTGATGGAAACACACAAGCCGACTGTTCCCGTTGTTTCGTTGATGTCCAACGGTATATCCAAATCAAGTTGGAACGAATTATTCGCGATCGATTCGCGCCCCCGCTCGAAAAGCTGTATTTTGTTTTCTCTGTCAAGAAAGATCTCTTCGCCCTGATATACTGCCGTTACATCATAATCCAGATACGCTGTTTCGGAATTATCACTTTCTTCGGGTGATGATTCCAATTCTTTCGATACCACGCTGTCTGTGGGTGATGATTCGGACTTTTCTGGTAGTTCGCTGTCTGCGGATGATGGTTCTGATTCTTGGGATTCTTTTGACTTTTCTGCTTCCGATGAAACGGTTGACAGTACTTCGGAATCCTCTTTGTTGGTTTCCGATTGACGGCACCCACAAAAAATAACGGCAAAACATAATGCAAGAATTACAATTTTGAATGTTTCTTTTTTCATCAACTCAGCCCTTTCCCGGCACATCTTCATAAATAATCGCCTCCTGCACAAAGCACTGTACAGGAGGCAACTAATGATCGTGTTACTTTGTTACTGTCAATTTAAAGTACTTTTTCACGATTGTGCCTGTGCTGTCCTTAACCTTTGCACAAACGTCATAAGTACCTGCTTCTGTGGGAGTAAAGGTCATTGCCGCAGTTTTGCTGCTGCCCTTTGCGGTTTTCCAAGCAGTATCGCTTGTTTTCTTATAGAAAAGTGAATAGTAATACGGTGCTGTGCCGCCTGTTGCTGAACCTTTGTAGGTGACTGTCTTGCAGAGCTTAATGCTGGTTGCTGAAGCGGTGGTCGTATTGGTAAATGCCTGTGTTACAGTGAGCTTAAAGTTCTTCTTAACAATCGTACCTGTGCTGTCCTTTACCTTTGCACAAAGGTCATAAGTACCTGTTTCTGTGGGAGTAAATGTCATTGTTGCGGTCTTGCTGCTGCCCTTTGCGGTTTTCCAAGCGGTGTCACTTGTTTTCTTGTAGAACAGTGAATAGTAATATGGTGCTGTGCCGCCTGTTGCCGAACCCTTGTAGGTGACTGTTGTACCAAGTTCTACAGACTGTGCAGACGCTGTTGTGGTGTTGGTCAGAGAGGATTTGACGGTAATCGTATAATAGGTCTTTGCAATCGTGCCGTCGCCGTCCTTTACCTTAACACAAGCGTCATAGGTGCCTGCTTCGGTGGGCTTATAGGTAAGCGATGTTGCGGATTGATAACTGTTGATCGTTTTCCAGCTTGTATCGCTTGTCTTTTTAAAGAACAGTGCGTATGTATAAGGTGATTTTCCACCTGTTGCCGATGTCTTAAATGTGACGGTACTGCCAAGATCAATGTTTGTTGATGCAACAGTCGTTTTGTTGGTCAGCTTTGTGGTATCGGCTTTTTCAACTTTGATGGTTTTGGTTGCCGTAATATCCGATTCGGAATCAACGGCATTCACTGCTACTGTGTAAGTACCGACCTTTGACGGTGTCCAAGTGCAGGTGTTGGAAGTGCTTGCTTTTTGAATAGTCGTTCCGTCAGAAGCGATAAAGGTGTATTTTACTGTGCCATTATTATTGGACGGAGTGGCTTTCAGTGTTACGGAGCTGCCGAGTGAAACGGTTGTCGGTGATGCGGTGAAAGCAATGCTCAAATGCTTTGTGGCAGCCGGCAAATCTTCCAGTGCTGTGGAAACAAAGAGCTTTTTGTCGGTCGCATTCATTTTCAGACCTTCACCCGACGGGTACTGAACGCCCGAACCGTTGTTGAAGATAACATAAACTGTACCGGTCAGTGTTGACGGAATCTCATATGTCCAATAATCGCCATTTTCCTGTGTCATCTGAACGCCCGGCCAGCCTGCATTGTTTTTCTTGTTGGAATCGTAAACATAGCAATATACATTTGCCCAGTTATAGTTGGAATTGTCAAAGACAACGCCGCCGCTGCTCAGTGTCGGATAACCTACTCTTGTGCCCTTTTTGGTAAAGTTGTAGGATTTTGTTTTTGTGGTGCCATCTGCCGCAGTTGCGGTGATCGTTACCGTTACGGTTTCATCTGTTGCGGTCAATGCACCGATGGTGATCTTCTTGCTTGATGTAAATGTTCCGCTTGCTCCTTCGGAGGTCTTGTAAGCAGCGGATTTTGCGTCCTGAACGTTGAGTGTTACATCAACAGTATTGGTGGTAAAGGTAGTTTTCTCATCTGCTGTCGATGCGGAAATTTTTAGTACAGTCGGTTTTTCGGGAGATACTGTGCCGTAGTCAACATTCGGATTGTAGATGACTGCGATACCGCTTTCATTCTTGATCGTACCCTTGATCGTGCCGCCCGAAACGGTGAATTTTTCACCTGTTACCTGATCGGTATAAGTACCGTCTGACATTCCAACACTGAGAGAAACAGCGCCGGGGCCTTCGCCTCTTACAATAACGATACCGGTCTTGCCGCGCATATTATAAGCAGTATTGCCCGAACTTCCGAGCTTTTCGCTGCTGCCGACAAAATAGTTGCGGAATCTGTTAACGGCAACTACTTCGGGGTCTGCCCAAGTCAGCGTTCCCACGTCACCAAGCTGTGTCTGTTCCTCGATATTGGCAAGAATCGTTGCGGAAGACTGTCTTGCTTTTGAAACGTCGCCTGCAAGAATATCTTTGGAATAATACGGACGTGCAAAGAAAAGTCCTGTGGAATCCTTACGTGAAGCAATGATCGCCCACGTTTTCTTGATGTCGGAATCGTTTGCGTCATACGAAGAACCGCCGCCCATATAGGTATCGTGGGATTCTGCCCACATTACGCACTTATTGCCCTGTCCTGCGATATAACCGCAATAGCCCGATGTGGCAAGAGCATTGACACTGCCGTGAACAACACTGTTTCTGAGGTTGTCACTGGTAGAGTTGTCAGTCAGCGACATTTTGCTTCTGTAATAAGCTTCTGCCTTTGTATCATCCAGACGGTTGAGCACTTCACCGTAGAAATAAATATTGTCGTTTCCGTTGACCTTTTTATAGTAATCCTTTGCGCCGTCAAGAACAACATCCCAGAAATCACTGGCAAAAGCAGGGTCATCAGCAGGTGTTTCAATGTGCTTTGCTGCGTCAAAACGGAAACCGTCGGCACCGCAGTCAATACATTCTTTCAAAAGACCCAGCACCATTTGCTGAACCTTTTTGTCGCCTGTATTCAGGTCGGGCATACCCATATTTCCCTGTGTGACATCAAAACGTCCGTCACTGGTATGTGTCCAGGAGGTACTGATATGCCAATAGGAAGAATCGGTCAGCATTTTGGGCTCCCAGAATTCGCCTACCTGCTTTGAAATATCCCCCATTACGGTTTTTTCATCACCGATTTTATAACCCTCGATATTGCCCATATGATTTGCTACAATATCAACGATAACTTTAATGCCGTACTTTTCGGCTTCGTCACACATCGCCTTGAATTCTGCTTTATTGCCATACCAAGTATAGCCGTTGTCGCAGATGGAAAAAGTGACAGGCTGATAGGCTTTCCACCAGTTGCCGTCCTCGCCGCCGGTACCGTTCGGAATGCCGACATTGCCGTATGCTACGCCGTTCCAGTAATAGTCCTTCGGCTGCTGTACGGGTGAAGTCTGGATAGAAGTATAACCTGCTGCGGCAATATCCTTCATATACTTCTTGATATTATTATACGACCAGTTCCAACAATGAAGAATAACACCCTGCTGTGATGTCTGCGCAAGACCGTAATTGGTACGGTCAGACGCTGTTGTTGAGGCTGCGTCTGCTTCTGGCGCAAAGCTGCCGCCGATACCGACAAACGATGTGCCGATAATTGCCGCAGACAGCACCGCAGCGGCAACTTTGTACGCAATGGCACCGTGTTTGAACGATTGATTCTTTGAATCCAATAAAAACACTCTCCCGTTATTCAATTTATTTTTGTGACACAATGCAATTAAAAATCGCATTGACACTGACTCTGTCATCATTTTACAACAAAAAAATCCGTTTGTAAAACATTGAAATCTTACAAACGGATTTTTGTAGCTTTAAACAAGATTTGGCATTAATCAAAGGATTTTTTATTGACTATTTTGTGAAACGAATTCCGAAGCCTGAATCTGACTGCTTTTTGACAGATTGCTTTTTTCCATCATATCAACAGCAAGACCCAGATTGATCTTGTAAACCAGAATCCCCAGAAAAAGCATACCGATACACATTGTTATGATCGATATAATGATTCTCGGCTGCTCCGGCTTTTTTAAAATTTTCATCAATATGATTGTTAAAATCCCAATCACGACCAAGGCAAGCAGTATCCATAGAATCATATCCAATGTACTGCTTCCGAAAATTGCATTTAACATAATGTTCTCCTTATGAAATACTTTTCTTTGAAGCGATCTTTCCCATCACAAAGCCGACAGCGGAAAACAGTAAAAAAGCTCCGAGATTGACAATAACAATGCTGGCACCGGTCGGGGTGGAATACAGATAAGAGATGACCAGTCCGATAAAAAAACATAAGACCGAAACGATCGCCGAACTGATCATTACTGTTTTGAAGCGTTTGAAGATACGCATTGACGTCATTGCCGGAAAGATGATCAGACTTGATATGAGCAGCGAACCCATCATTTTCATTCCTATCACAATGGTAAGCGCTGTCAGCAGCGCAATGATCATATTATAAATGCCTGCTTTTGTTCCGGTTGCCTTTGCAAAGCTTTCATCAAAGGTAACGGCAAAAATTTTGTTATAGAAAAAGACAAACAACAGCAGCACCACTACCGATAACACAATACAAAGCCATAGATCATTCTGCGACATTGAAAGAATACTGCCGAACAAATAGCTGTTGATGTCGTTCTGCAATCCGTTGGACATTGTGGCGACCATTATGCCGATGGCAAGGGACGCCGTTGATATGAGCGCAATTGCCGAGTCGCCCTTTATCTTGCTGTTTTCGCTTAAACGAAGCAAAAAAAACGCTGCTACCACAACAATGGGCATTGCAAATTCCAAGGGGGTCAGGTTCGCGATATTTGCCGCTGTCGCGATTGCCAATGCACCAAAACCAACGTGAGAAAGTCCGTCACCTATCATTGAATAGCGTTTCAGCACCAGACTGACACCGAGAAGTGAAGCACACAGCGACACCAGAACACCGCCAATGATCGCACGAACCATAAAAGTATGAGTAAACATATCCATAATCTGGTCGATCAATTTTCAACACTCCTTTCGGCAAAGAAAGATTTGCCCATCGGGCTTTTGATATATTCCTCCGTTGTCCCGTAAAAGCTGTTGTCAAATTTTAAATGAAGAATATGTGTTGCATACTTAACAGAAGCGTTAATGTCGTGAGAAACCATTATCATTGTTATGTTCTCTTTTTTGTTCAGTTCATCAATCAGTCGGTACATTTCTTCGGTCACGATCGGGTCAAGTCCCGTTACAGGCTCATCCAACAGCAATATTTTTTTGCTTGCACACAATGCCCTCGCCAACAGTACTCTCTGCTGCTGACCTCCCGAAAGTTCCCGATAACTTTTATGTATCAGCTTTTCAATACCAAGACGATTGATATTTTCAAGGGCAATTTTCTTGTCATTTCGTGAATAAAACGGAAAAAAACCGCGGCTGTTCAATCTGCCCGAAAGCACCACTTCAAACACACTGGCAGGAAAATCCTTCTGTGCAGGCGTTTGCTGCGGAAGATAACCGATCTCGTTGGCTTTCAGCTCGGAAGAACGGATAATTTTTCCCTCGGCAGGGGCTTTCAGTCCGAGAAGTCCTTTCATCAGCGTACTTTTTCCCGAACCGTTTTCACCGACAATACAAAGATAATCACCGCTGTTAACGACAAAGCTAAGATTTTTGATAACACCTGTATTTTCATAGGAAAATGACAGATTTTCGCAGGAAATCAGCTTCATTTACGATAAAGCCTCCTCAAGGTTCTTTACATTCTGTTTCATCAAATCCAGATAGGTAACACCGCTGTCAAATTCCTCCTGTGTGATATTATGGCAGGAGTGGAACGTCAGTTTTTTGGCACCCGTGCTTTCACAGATGGTATCGGCAACTTTGCCGTTTGAAAATTCTATGCAGAATACGACGGGTATTGATTCGGATTTCACCTTATTGATCAAAAACGCGACAGTGGCAGCACTCGGCTCCGTTTCGGAGGAACAGCCCGGAAAAGCGGCATAATAGCTGAGGCCGTATTCATCCACAAAATAGCGGAACGGGAAACGATCACCGAAAATCAGTGTTTTGCGTTTGGCATTGTCAACCACGTTTCGGATACTGTTGTCAAGCGAGGAAAGCTGTGCACAATAGCTGACCGTATTTTTTTCAAACTCCGCCGCCTTGCTGCTGTCCAGACTTTTCAGTTCTTCGGAAATTTTCTTGGTGATGGTTACCGCATTTTTTGGCGATGTCCATACGTGCTCGTCATATTCCGCTTCGTCACCGTCCTCATCGGCTTCCATTCCCTCTACAGTTTCTTCCTGCACTTTATCCACACAATCCATCAGTGCCAACACCTTTTTGGGCTTTTTGTCATCCGAGTTCAATATATCATTGACCCATTCGTCGGATTCTCCACCAACATAAATAAATAAATCTGCATCCTGAATTTTGATAATATCCTGCGGTGTGGGGTCATAATCGTGGCTTTCCGTACCGGGTTTTAACAGCATTGCTACCTCAACATTCTCCCCTCCGATCTCACGCACAAAATCATAGGCAGGGAATATCGTTGAAACGACACTGATTTTTGAATCGTCGTCCGATTGTTTCTTTTCGTTTCCCGTGCAGGCGCAAAGACAAAGCACGGATACGGCAATTGTCAGTATAATGGCGATGGCTTTTTTCATTAATTTTTATCCTCCGATTCCTTTTGACTGCATTCCTCGCAGATACCGTAAAACACGGTTTTGAAAGGATTGATCCGGAATCCGTGTTCCGAAAAAATATGCGAATAGACCTCATTCATATGTCTGCATTCCAGATGAAAAAGACAGCCGCATTTTTCACACATCAGATGAAAATGCTCGTGACACTTTTTATCCTGAACGGCATATTGAAAACAGGCACTGTTGGAAGCTCCTGTATTGTATTTACGCACAAAATCCTGTTCAAGCAGTTTTTCAAGATGACGGTAAATGGTAGTGACACCTACCGGCGTACCCTCGTTTTCAAAATAGTCACTGATCTGATTCACGGTAACGTGGCTGTCCTGATGTTCCAGCATATATTTCAGGATCGCTTCACGCTGACGTGTTTTATATCCGTTGGAATGACTCATTGCTTTATCATCACATCTCCGTTCTCAAAATGAATTTGAAAAGCATTTTCATTTTAACACTATAACACACAGATGTCAAGAAAATTATTGTATCCATTTCCCGAAAAAGCTGTGTAACCAATTTTGATGATATGCGTATTATATAATGTAATCATTAAAAGGAGGAATTAAGTTATGTGTAACAATAATTTTTTTGGTGGAAATAGCTGCTGCTGGGTGATCATCCTCATTATCCTCATTTGCTGCTGCTGCGGTAATAACAACAACGGCTGCAACGACAACAACTGCGGCTGCGGCTGTTAATCGTTCCGTCCATCTTTTTGTGCCTTAGAGCCTGTTTAAAATCTTAGCACCGCACGGCTTTTTGGCACATTTTTCCGCTAACTGCGTCAAAAAGACTTGCCAT
>CADCRH010000005.1 GCA_902803805.1 uncultured Ruminococcus sp. | reverse complement strand
AAGAAATCACATCCTTTCGGGGCGCTTTATTATGTATGAAACAAAATCATCATTCAGCTGTTGAGATTATAGACAAAGAACCAAGCGTGAATCTGACTGTCTATCTGACTCATACGACAGGTAATATGTTTACGGCGGTAATCGTTGTTGTAGAGCCGTCCGAATTCAAGGTCAAGACTGTTTTTGCCGTCAATGAAATGCTGTATCAGATTCTTGCGGTCAAAATATTCCGTCTGCTCGGCAGTGACAGACGCAGGCGGCTGACTGTCGAACTCTGCCTGCACAAACTCGTCATAGCTTCTGAAATTCTCGCTGCCGATACGTGCCAGATCGTCATTACTCAAATGCAGCTCTTCCAACATATTCCTGGTCAGATTCACGTGGAAATAACAGGAATCGGACAAAAAGTCGTATATCGACCGATAGCCCAGCATAGACGCAAGTCCCTTTCCTGCCATCAAAAGCAGATTGGTGTTTAAATGATACTCGTTCTCGGTAACCGATTTCTCATCATCTTTATGATATGTGCGGTTGACCACTACCAGAACCGCTCCGACTCCCGAATGAGTATCATAAGCAATGCTCATCAGCCTGGAAGATACGGAAATACCTCCCTCGGTATCATCAATAATGGATTCCCAGCGACCCGACGCAAAACAACACTTGACCGCCTCTGTAAAACGAGGGGAGGGCTGACATTCCAGTGTCACCATATTATCCGGTACCCCTGCGCTGCACAATCCGACAAGCTTCAAAAAGTTCTTGTAAGCATCATTTGCTTTCAAAAGCTTGAATTTTTCGTCACGGTACTCCATCACAGCCGCAGGAACCCCGTTCAGATTGCCGCTGATACTATTTACTTCCATCAGAATAGAATCCTTGAAGTTGATGGCACCGATCTTGTCATAATAAGTCGAACGATAGAATTCATCAAAATCAAGTCCTGTGTCCTTCGGAGCTTTTTCGATAAAGTACTCACAGGGCATTGGTCGGCTGAATAAATATCCCTGTGCCTTCTCACAACCTATATCCCGAAGAAATTTGAGTTGTTCCTCCGTCTGTACACCCTCCGCAAGCGTGTGTATGCCAAGACGGGAAACCATACTGACAATATCGGATATGATCGCGTGATTTCTGCCCGTAAGACTGAAATTTTTCATAAACTTCATATCCAACTTAATCAGGTCGAAATCATACTCCTGCAAGGTGTTCAGCGAGGAATATTCGCTGCCGAAATCGTCCATCCATACATTAAAGCCTGCCTTGCGGAAACGGTCGATCTGACGCGTCAAAAACTGCTGATTGTTTGTCAACGCGCTTTCCGTTATCTCTATGGTAAGCAGTTTATGCGAGATCTGGTAGGAATCAACAATATTCAGAATCTCGTCCACAACGTCACATTCCTCAAAATCGACCCTTGACAGATTGACCGATACAGGAACAATAGGAAGCTTTGACTTTTTCTGCTCACGAAGATTTTCGCATATTTTGCGCACCATATAAAAATCTAGCTTGCTGATTAGTCTGTGATCTTCCAGACACGGGATAAACTGTCCCGGCGAAAGCATTCCTCTTTCGGGGTCAACCCATCGGGAAAGCGCCTCCATATCGCATATATTTCCCGTAACGGTACGGATGATCGGCTGATAATATACCTTAATCCAACCCTTTTCGAGTGCCTCGTTAAAATGTGTCAAAACGTGCTGACGCTGATGATAGTCGTCAAACATCGCACGGTCAAATATTTTGTACTTGTGCTGATAGTCGCCTTTCAGACTTTTACAGGCGAGCCTTGCACGGTCACAGGCGGCAAGAATATCCAGCTTCTGCCGTCCGTCATCTATGTATATGCCCGAACAAATCTGAATCGGTATTCCCGAAGGATTGTTCAGAACCTGATCGTGTACCTTTTCAAGCCTTTGCTCCAAAAGCTTTCTGTCTGTCAGAACCACAAAATGGTCGTCGGAAAATCTGGAAACAGGGTCGCCTTTAAACACCGAGCGCAACACATACGAGGTGCCTATCAGAATTCCGTTACCTTTGGCAAAGCCGTAGTTTTCGTTGACGGCTTTCATATCACGGAGATCAAAATAAACAAATGCAGGGAGTACCCCTTTGCTTTTCATATTTTCACGTTCCGTCAGTGCAATATTTCTGAAATGCGTCATATTTGGCAAACCTGTCAGATCATCATAATAAGATATTGTTTCCATATTCACGATCTCACTGACGTCCTTGCAGCTCATAAAATATTGACGGCGTTTTTTATCGATCACTTTGAGATGAATACTGACAACACGGCTGTCCGACGATTTGTTGTTAAATGTAACATCGGAATTTTCATCCTCTTCGCACTTTGTTTCGATAAACTCAAACACCTGCTGTACCGTTGTAAAACTGTATCCCAGATTCGACGAAAACAGTGTCAGCAAATCCGAAAGTCTGCCCTTACAGTGTTTGTCGGAATCAGGGCTGCTGCGGTCATTTCTGATATAATATGCATAGTCTGCCCGTCCGTTAATATACGCAACAAAATCCGTTGCCTCAAACGCCGCCGTGTGAAGCATTGTTTCAAACAAAACATCATCCGTTACGTTTTCAGTTTGCAGTTTCAAATAAAATTCACCGCTTTCGGGTGAAATCATCATAGACGGAATGACTTTCAGACAAATTCCGTCCATATTGGCATCCATTCTGAAAACATTTTCCGAGATCGCTTTGCCCTCAAAAAATGTCTTGCGAACATTTTCGGAGGAAAGTGCTTCAAAATTTTCCCTGTCGCCGTCAAGCTCCAGATGATTCAGATAGATCTGATAATATTGGTTATAATCGGCATCGTCACCCAAACGCCTGATGGCATAATCGCTTTCCGTCGCGTGAACCAGTCTGCCGAGAGAAATATTCCACAGTGTATAACCCTTATAGCCAAATTCGTTAAAAGCCTTTCCGTTTTCTTCGCCGTGAATAAAATTAGCAAAATCGGAACGTTTGTTGTAAAGCTCCTTAATACGGGCATTTCCGCTTTTTTCGTGGTCGTGAAAATAAACCATATAAGCTGCTTCTTCGCCCCACTGCGTCGAAACGGTCGTTACTTCCAACTCCCGTTCTGCACTTTTACTGTAGAAAAAATACGGTCCCATATCGGCGTGGTCAAAGACAACTTCCGCTTCTTCCTTTCCGTCAAAGAAAAAATCCCCGAACGTCATACCACTTTCATAGTTCCCTGACGGTTTCAAAAGACTGCACAGCGAATCCGTATAATAAAATATTGTATGATTTTTGGCTGATACGACTGCCATTGCACCCATATGCTTATCAAAGAAATCACGCACGGGGCTTTCAAGCTCTATGCGCCGGCTTTCTGTATTCAAATATTCCCCGTCAATGCTCAAAGCTTCCTTCCCCCTATCAACATCTTCCACAATCTACATAATAAATGATACTACAGTTATATTATTTTGTCAATTATTTTAATTCAATTCCCAAATGATAATGATTATTTTCTCACTTATTCAAAAAATGCCAATACACACAGTGCGGCAAGCAGAATAACCGACAGGATAAAAAGAAAATTGACTTTTTCTCCTTGCAGCTTTGTGTTGATAAAGCTCATTATATCAAAAATCAAAAAGCTTCCGAAAACCCATAGGTTATTCAGCGGCACAGGCGTTACAAAGTGATTGACGACCATCACCGCCAAAGCTGCCACAATTGTCATTGCCATTACAACGATCGTCAAAGTCTGTATTCTGATGTTCTTTGTGTTCTTTGATTCTGTCATAAAAATCGCTCCTTATTCTGAGAGCCTGTTTCAAATCTTAGCACCGCACGGCACAGATATTAAACAGGCTCTAAAATTGCCGTAATTTCGGACGGTGAGGAAACAAAAGTAACATTTCCGATGGTATAATGCTGTTCCATTTCCTCTTTGGTACCATAACCGTACAGACAGCCGATAAAGTCACAGCCGACTGCGGCTGCTCCCTCCGCATCAAATTTCGTGTCACCAAGCATTACAATTCTGTCCGTGTCGGAACGCTTCAGCTCGCCAATGACATAATTCATCACTTCTATTTTGTTGCTTCTCGGCTTTTCGCCGTTTTCGGGCATATGACCGGCAAGGGAATTGGAACCTCCCACGATGTCAAAATACCCGTCCAATCCCAGCATTGTGATAATTTTGTCAGCGAACTTCTGGTATTTCGTCGTTGCAACGCCCAGACGGACACCGCTTGCCTTCAACGCTGCCAACACCTCTGTCAGTCCGTCATAGACACGATTTTTGTAAATTCCGTGTTCCATAAAATTCCTTTTGTATATTTTGACACCCTCGTCCGCGTCCTCGTGATCAAAGCCGCAGCGTTTCAGGCTGTCATACATCGGAGGTCCTATAAACGCGGCAAGGGATTTTTCGTCGGGCAAAGGTCGGTTCATTTCCTGAAAGATCATTTTCACACAATCAAGGATTCCCTCTCCCGATTCACTGATCGTTCCGTCAAGGTCAAATAATGCGATCTCATACTTTTTCATTTTCTCATTCCTCACCTGTTTTCTTTTCCATCCACCCTTTTGTACTTCTGTCATTGTCATCTCTCACGGACACCCGCAGGGCAATTATGAATTATGAATTATTTTTCATCGTCAGTGAGATTCTGCCTTTGTCGGGGTCAACACTTAAAATGCGGACAGTGACAATATCACCGACATTCAGAACGTCCGAGGGGTGCCTGATCCGTTTTTCGCTGATCTGGGATATGTGTACCAACCCGTCCTGATGAACGCCTATATCCACAAATGCACCGAAATCGATCACGTTCCTTACCGTACCTTTCAGCTCCATTCCGGTTTTCAGGTCTTTCATATCAAGAACATCTGTGCGGAGCAGCGGCGGAGGAAGTTCGTCACGCGGATCACGTCCGGGCTTTGTCAGTTCACTGATCATATCGGAAAGTGTCGGAACGCCTGTGCCGATTTTTTCCGCTATCTGTTCCAGCCCGATTTGTTCGGCTTTTGCGCTCAACCCTCCAAGACCTCCGTTCACGATCGCATCGGCGGTATATCCACACAGTTCCAGAAGCTGTTTTGCAGCGGCATACGATTCGGGGTGAACGGCAGTATGATCAAGGGGATTTTTGCTTTCGGGAACACGCAGAAAACCGGCACACTGCTCAAATGCTTTTGGTCCGAGTTTCGGAACCTTTTTCAGCTCCGCACGGGATCGAAAAGCACCGTTTTCCTCCCGATAGGCAACAATATTTTTGGAAACGGTCGGCGTAATTCCTGCCACTCTTGACAACAGCGCCGCCGAAGCGGTATTCAGGTCTGCCCCCACATTGTTGACACAAGCTTCCACCACACCGTCCAATGCTTCACCAAGCTGTTTTTGCGGCATATCGTGCTGATACTGTCCTACTCCGATCGCTTTTGGCTCGATTTTCACCAACTCCGCAAGGGGGTCTTGCAGCCGTCTTGCAATCGAAACGGCACTTCTCAATGTCAGGTCAAGGTCGGGCATTTCTGCCGCTGCAAGCTTTGAAGCCGAATAAACAGACGCTCCTGCTTCACTGACGACCATATAGGACACCTTTTGCGAACAGTCGGCGATACATTCAGCAGTAAACATTTCCGTTTCCTTGGACGCAGTACCATTTCCGATCGCAATGATACCGACATTGTATTTTTGAATCATATTTTTCAACGTCTGCTTTGACTTTTTCACCTGTGCTTCCCCGTGAGTGGGATAGATCACCGCCGTATCCAGAACACGTCCCGTTTCATCGACGACTGCCAGCTTGCAGCCCGTCCTGTAGCCGGGGTCAAGACCGATCGCCGTATGACCCTTGACAGGCGGCTGCATCAGAAGCTGACGAAGATTGACGGCAAACAGTCTGATCGCCTGCTCGTCGGCTTTTTCGGTAAGTTCTGCACGAATTTCACGTTCAACGGAGGGGAATATCAATCTTGCATACGCATCATCACAAGCCGCCTTCACTGTTTCAGCACATTCGTTCTGTGACGTGATCAATAGTCTGTAGATAATGGTCAAACATTTGCCGCTGTCGATGTCAATGCCGACTTTGAGGAAGCCCTCACGCTCTCCCCTGTCTATCGCCAAAACCCGATGACCTGCCATACTTCTGACAGGCTCTCTATAGTCATAATATGACGAATAAACACTTTCCTTTTCCTCTCCGGCAGCCTTTGAAACGACAAAAGCGTTCAGTCTGATAATATTTTTCAGTCTTTTGCGTATCTCTGCATTGTCGGAAACATTTTCGGCAATAATATCCATTGCCCCCGACAGTGCTTCGTCTGCCGTTTCCACGCCCTTTTCCGGGTCAATATACTGCTGTGCCAACACCAACGGATCACCGCTGTTTTGCAAAAATATCTCATTGGCAAGCGGTTCAAGACCTTTTTCCTTTGCAACGGAAGCACGCGTTTTTCTTTTCGGCTTGTACGGACGGTAAATATCCTCGATCTCCGACAGAATTTTTGCACCCGAAAGCGCGGATGAGATCTCGTCCGTCATCTTTCCCAGTCCGTCAATCAAATGATACACTTCTTCACGTCTTTTATCAAGATTGCGCATATATTCTAGCCGCTCACTGATCTCGCGTATGGTCTGGTCGTCAAGTGTTCCGTGCATTTCCTTTCTGTATCGTGCGATAAACGGAATGGTGTTTCCCTCATCAAGAAGCGTAATGATATTTTGTGCATATTCCTCCTTGATGTGAAACTCCTCCGAAAGCTGCTTTGCGTATGGCATAGATAACTCCTCTCCCCTGAAAACAAGCGCCGCAGGTCATCAATACTCAAATTCGTATATCTGACTCTGACCGCTTATGTTTACTGTCAGTATATAGTCATTTTCTTCAATCCCCGTTTGCACCCTGCTTGTAAATCTGTCTGTGCTGACAGGGTCGGAGGAGATGATCTTTTTCATAAACAAACCGTAGTCCTTGTAAACCTCGACAACATAGACATCTTCCTTTTCTCCGAAACTGATCATACCGTCTGCGCT
Source organism: uncultured Ruminococcus sp. (assembly GCA_902803805.1). Classification (GTDB taxonomy): domain Bacteria; phylum Bacillota; class Clostridia; order Oscillospirales; family Acutalibacteraceae; genus UBA1213. The sequence goes on along the minus strand of CADCRH010000005.1, from coordinate 20,769 downwards.
GTTGATCTTGACGGTTTTCATATTCTGCCCCTGACGTCCGATAACGTCCTCTACCTCGGCATTGTTGTACGGGCTGGTGATAATATCCGCAGTGCAAAACAGTGCGATCAGTACAACAAACGCTATCATCACACACATCCATATGGTATTGCCCTGTACATTATAATTATTGTATTGTTTACCTGCTTTGCGTGTTTTGTTCAGACCGATGACCAGCATTATACAGGGAATGATAATCAGTGTGTATAAATAGGTATTGCAGAACGCGCCGCCTATCACGATCTCAATTTTTAACAACCTCAACAACGCATTGATGATCAAAAGCACACAAAGTATGATCATCCCCACACGATAGATCGCGTTGCCCTTTCGGTACAGGGGGTCAGCGTGACATTTTTCCTTGTCTAACAACCTCTGTTCCGTGTTCTGTGTTTCTTCTGCCTTTACATTTTCGTGTTCACTCATTTTTTAAATCCTCCTTCAAGCAGCAGGCTGAAACAGCCCCATAATGGTTTGTACTGCATAACAAATTCCGAAAATAACGGGTTGATGTGCAAGATAAATGATCAGTGCGTGTCTGCCGATAAAAGCAAAGAACGGGATATGCTTATCATAAGTAAATTTCGGAAACTTCTGGTTGGCGGCAAGCCGTCCTAAAAAACCTCCGGCAAAAAACAGGAACAGCCACGGCATCAGCGGAAAATAATCCGATGAGATAAAATCATTTCCGGGCAATCCCAATCCAAAGAAATATCCCGATGAATACCATTCTGTCGGCAGATAATGCGTAAACAAAAACGGTATTCCGATATACCCCGATTTCAGGTTCAGTGTCAGCACAAACAGCAAGATGTTCACAATCAGACCGACTGCCATCGGTATCATTGCCGTCACTTTTCTCAGCAGTCCGAAAGCTATCATTGCAATCGACAGCATATGAAGGATACCGAAACGAATCGTTTCTGTCGGTCCGACCACAAAATAGGTTATGATCGTGACCGCGTAAGCAATAAAAAACAGTTTGCAGCCACGTTCCATATTTGAGTGGCTCAAATTCGACGAAATACCCGATATAACAATAAACAACCCTGCAAAATACGGTTCGGCAGGCATAAAGAAATTCAAAAGATGGATACCGAATTCAAAATTGAAAATAATGCCGATCGAGTAAAAGGCGTGATAAAACACCATACAAAACACGGCAATGCCGCGCAGTTCGTCAAGCGCGTGGATTCGTTTTTTGCCTTTCGGTTTTGATTCCGGTTTCGCGGCTTCTTCTGCATTTTCCGCCATAATAAAATCCCTCCTGAAATATTTTATTTTCGGTTTTGATATGCTATAATGTTCCTGATATAAATTATATCAGCAAATTGCTGTATAATCAAGAAAAAACAGAAGGAGTCATCAAAAATGAACATTCCCGAAATCAACACAGAAAATACCGTATCAGAAAAGGTAGATGAAACAAACATTGCGCTCACGGTCGGCAGCGGTACACTGGAAGTCCTCGCCACTCCGTCAGTCATTGCTTTGATGGAACAGGCTGCTTCCCGGCTCATTCAGCCGTATCTTGACGAGGGCATTACCACTGTCGGCACATTGATCGCCGTTGAGCATCTCAGCGCCAGCCCGATCGGAGCGGAAATCACCGCCAAAGCCGTTCTGACGGGCATTGACGGCAGAAAATACAGCTTTGACCTTTTCGCATACGACAACGCAGGATTGATCGCAAAAGGCAGACACGAACGTTTCTCTGTAAAATCCGAAAGCTTTTTGAAAAAAGCCAATGAAAAAATCAGGAATGAGGGAAAATAAAAATGAAGTATCCAAAATCGGCAAAAATCATTTTCACACTTTTCTGCGCCGGTGCCGTAATGCTTTCCTCGGCTTGCAGCGGCGAAAGTAACGCCGACACCAACAATGCCGACGAAAACACCGCTTCCTCGGCTTCTTCCACTGCCACAGAAACCGATACCAAAACCGCCGTCACCCTTTCTGATGAACAGAAAGCCGCCATCGGCACCAGAACGATTGAAGATTTTTATAAAACCGTCACTTCCAAACAGGAAACCTCATCCGATGATACAAATTTTCTGATCAAAAAATATATGATCGATAAGATCAATACGGAAAACTGTCATTTTATCGTAAGAAACTATGGCAGATACGAAACGCAGTCACAAAACAATGTTCAGGAAATTCAGTACTCCAACAATAACCAATATTATAAAATCACCCAGCTCAACGCGGAAACGGACTACGAAGAATCCTTTATCCATAAGGACGACCACGTGTATTGGCTGATCTTTGACAACCGTTCTTATGTCAAGTATCAAAAACAATATATCGACATCACCGATGACGAGGACACTTATGTTCTGACACCGCCCAGCTTTACGGAAGATACTCTGGGCAATCCGACTGAATCGGGCGTCTGCCGCTATGACGGCAAAGAAATGCAGTACGAAGCATTCGGCTCCGATGTCTACAAAACAATTGTTTACTATGATAACGGCAAACCCTATATGATCGAAGGCTATGTTAACGACACTTATGACGGCGAATCCGATATGAGTGACTCCGATTTTAAGCTGATCAGTTATATGTCCGTTGAACTTGACCTTGCCATTGACAACTCGCTTTATGAGATTCCCTCCGACTTCCGAAAAACCACTCTGGAAGAACTCGCCTCTCAGATCAGCGAAATTCAGGCAAACACAAGTTCCGAATGATTAAAAAGAAATATTTTTTCACTTCATAACTCATACCGACGGCGCCATACAGCTTTGTATGACGCCGTTAATGCTATTCACTTTTGTTATAAATTTTTCTGATGATCAACGCAATGATAAACGAAAAGGTCAAAGCTGTCAGCGCAATATATACCCCTGTCGGACTGTCACCCGTTTTGGGGCTTGTCATATCGGGCACTCGCACCGGCTTACTGTATTCCGATACTTCAACCGATTCCGTCAACTGTGATGTCAAGGCGGAATCGACCGGTTCTGTCGGTTCGGTGTCCGCCGTTGCTTCGGAATCTGCCGCAGACGGTTCAACGCTGCTCTCGTTGGAGGTCATTTTTCTGGCACTGAAAATCCAGCGTATTTTTTCCCCTGTCCCTTGGAATTCGTTCCCCATACGGCTGTCAATATGAAGGATGACTGTTGCGTTTGTCTTACTGCCGGGGGGCAGCTTGGCGATCAGGGTCTCATTCTTGATCCCTCCCGTCTGCGCTTCATCCGAACGTGAAATTCTGATTCCCATACCGTCATACACGGAAAGCGTCATAAGGTCAAGAAAAGGTTCATATCTGCTTTGTACGGGCTGTGCCCGAAGATACACCGCAACGGTATTGTCGGAATCGTTCCTTAACCCGACATCCTGCGCGATCTCATCACCAGGGTACAGTGTCCGTATGCCGCCGAACAAATTGCCGCCCTCGCTGTCCGCAGCAACAAAGTTGTTTGAGTCGCCCTCATATACAATATCGCTTTCCGCCGCAAATGCCTTTAAACAAAACACCACATTGACAACCGTGACTACCGCGATCACAACCGACAAAATCTTTTTCATACAAGGGAACACCTTCCTTTTCACTCAATATTACCCGAATTCCTTTGCTTCTGCTGTTGAATGGCTAACTGCACATTTTCCAATAATAGGAACGCAGATAACGGCAGCACCGCCCAAAATTATATCTGTTTCCCCTGAAGCGTACACAACTGCCGCCTTTGATACGTAATTTTTTCATAATCACCCTCCGTTAAGTACCCACGACCGTACCGCCGTCTGTGCTGACACTTTCCTGCTGAGATAACAGCCTGTTTGCCGCTGAAAGCACCAAAAGACCGACCATTAATATCAACAGACACGCTTTTCCTATCGACGACGCTCCCAATAGGGAGATATATCCGAAAAACGGAACATTGAACGCCACTTTTCCGAGAACATTTTTGGCGTTTACCGCTGTCAGAACGGCACTGTTATCCGTATCACCCCTCGTATAAAAATATTCGCCGTTGTCCGATATTCTTACCACTCTTTGCGTATCGACACCGGAACCTTTGTCAATGGTAAAACTGATGGTATCGCCCGGACTGACCGTTCTGCGAGGGACGTTTTTGACGAAAACAAGACTGCCCACGGGATAAATGTTCTTCATTGAATCCGATGCCACGGAATAAGGAACATAGCCGAACATACGCAGAATCAGGAATACTGCCGCCGATACAATCAAAGCCCCCGACAGCGACCAAGAAGCGATTTTTACCAATAACCTCATCTTACTCCTCCTTGTTCATCTCTTTATAAACACCTGTTTGCCATATAATAAAATATATTCCCATCAAACCAAAAATATGCCCATTTTTATCCATAAAAATTCATCTGTAAATGATATGCGGACAAATAAAAAAATATCACCCAACGCAACAATGCATTGAGTGATATTGATGATTGACTATTAATGATTCCGTAATGGCCGCTTTATTTATCGCTGTCCTCGATTTTGATAAGATAAAGCTTATTATTCAGTTTAAAGCCCGACTTTGCCCAGAGCGCCATTGCTGCGGCATTTCCTACGTGAGTATAAAGTATCGGTGTGAATGCTCTTTCCTTGATCTTGCTGACTGCAAATGTACACATTTTGTAGCCGTAGCCTTTCTGTCTTTCATTTTTGAGCACAGCAATGGATTTGATACGGATATAATTTTCCGTCTGGCTTCCTATTGCGGCATTGGCAAGCATTTTTCCATCCTTTACCAGCGCATACAGTTCCATATTCAGATATTCGTTAACCTTGCGGTCAAACTTTTCGCTCCAGCCGAATTCGTTCATACAGTCCTTGTAAAAATCACGTACCAACTCTACGTGCTGAGGATTTCCCTTGTCGATTCTTACGATCTCCTCGCCGCTGTCAAGAGCCGCACCGCCGTTGTCATCGGGATTTCCGCCGCCATAGGTAAACACGGCAAGAGAAAACTCATCTTTCACAACATAGTCTATCTCCAGTGAAGCAAGGGCATAAAGGTCGGAAAGATTGCTCGAAACATCCTGCTTTAAATAGATTTCCGCCTTGGGGATCTTGCACTCGCAAAGAAAACGGCATATATCTATCAGCTTATCCGTATCCTCCTTAATGGATGAAGAAGTCCAGATCCATACCTTGTTGCTCGGTTTCGCCGTTACGATGATCACATTCTTGTGGTCGGAATACATTGTGTATTTACTCTCTCGGCGTGCGGATTCGATCGAGTTGAAAATAATCGAATCGGATATATATTCGGGATTTTTGAAGACTTCGTCCGTACCTGAAATTTGATCGAATTTTAAAGCCATTGTTAGCTCCTCCCTTTTCCTTTTGATGAAATATGATTATGCTTTTAACAAACATAATAATTACTCTCCTATTTTAACTCTTTTTTTGTATTATTTCAATATCTTACAATAAATTATTTTTGTCAATCAGCACTTTTTGTATAGGTACGCCGATATGACAAAATCAACGACAATTTTTTTAAATAATATAAAACAAAAAACGTCATAAGACTTGATAAAATGAGCGTGATATTATACAATAAATATAACAAAAATACAGGGTCGGACGTTAACGGAATCTGCTGCCGGCTAAGAGCCTGTTTAAAATCTTAGCACCGCACGGCACAGATATTAAACAGGCTCTAAAGAGAAAGGAAGTAAAATTATGATCACACAGAAAATGACGATTACAAACGCAGAAGGACTGCATATGCGTCCCGCAGGAATTTTCGCAAAGGAAATGAGTGAATTTCGGTGTCGTATCACGATTCTGTTTGACGGCAAAAGAGTCAATGCCAAAAGCCTTTTGAATATTATTTCCGCCTGTATCAAATGCGGTTCGGAAATCGACATTGAATGTGACGGCGAAGACGAACAGCAGGCAATGGCAAAAGCCACCCAACTGATAGAATCCAACTTTGTCAACTGACCCCTTCCCCTTACAGAATGCTGCTCTGTAAGGGGAAATTTTTTTCGCCGACAATCGTGAATATCATTGATTTTTTATCTTTATTTTTTATTAAAACAAAATCATTGCAGGCTCCCTGTAGCAATAGTCATTTTTATATGATTCAGGTTATGATATTTGATGTTTCAGTGGCACAGAAGTAGCACTTGGTAGCTTTACGGTGGCATTAAATATGGTATATTTATGTAACATTTATCAAATGTTTTTTAGCAGGAAGTGGAACAATGAATACACAACTAAATTGTGACGATTTTAATATTTATGAAACCGAATTTTTTATTGAATACGGCATTGACTCCGACGGTGACATTTATCTGGCTGACGCCAATCATACCTTTCTTCGTTTAAACGGCTTTTCGACAGATATGGTAGGAAAAAAGATAGCGGAATTCGATACACCTGACGAGGTTGCCGAAATCCTTCATTACCTTGAAGTAAGCAAAAATGAAGATTATTTGTTTAATATGCTTCGTGAAATCGAATATAACGATCTTGTCACTGTATGGAAAACCCGTATCAAGGCTGACGGACAAAGTGTTAAAATCGTAGGGGAATGTATTTTTTCGTTTCATAACACACAGTATGACGAGGATGGTTCCGTCTTGAGAAATTATAAATATGACAGCTTCATCAACAGACATCTTATTGGCTTCGGTACGATCGACTGTTCCTCTGAGCATCGGTATTTTACCGAGATCAATCCTCTCCTGGCCCATCTCTCCGCCAATCAGGATATTTCTCTTGCCGCGCTTTTAAAATCCCATCCGGTTCTGAAAGCCCTGAAAATCAAGTCCTCCTGCCGCGGATATTACCGGCAGCCCAACAGCTATGGAATTGAGATCAATTATACCGTTGACGCCCTGCCGGTCATCGGCAAAGGAAAAATCAAAAATATAATGCTGACGGTGATTCCTGCCAGCAGCAGCAACTGTATGAATGTCAACATTATCAAACAACTGACGGTGCGTGAAGCACAGGTAGCCGGCATTGCCGCAAGAGGCTACCCCAACAAATATATCGCGCACAGCCTGAATATCAGCGAAGGAACGGTCAAAAAACTTTTATACAACTGTTACCGGAAACTTGGCGTAGGGTCAAGGATCGAAATGATCAAAATACTGTATAAAACATAAAATAAACGATAGTGGTATTGAAACCATAAAGGAATTGACATATAATTTTTTCGTGATCATTACAAATTGTATATTACATAATTTATTCTACGGGGAGTAAAAATAAAATGGATTTATGTCGAATCAATACCAATAACAAAGAAAATTCGTATCTCTGCGAAATCATACAGTCGGAAATCACGATTGAGGAAATCGGCAGCGTTACTGTTTACGGTCTGAAACTGTATCATCGGGATCCCGATACGGCAAAACTGGACGGTGAATCCTGCACAGTTGAGGATATTTGTGAGGATATCGAAGCTGTCAGACATTTACAAAAGCTTATCACAGAGCTGGATGTTTCCCCTCTTCATCTGAAAGACATCGCCGAAGATTTTGTATCACAATCACAGTGAATTCTGTTCTTGACATTTCCGCCGCCAAGCTGTATAATCACAAGTAGTATAAAAAATATTTACAAGGGAGAAATAGGCTTGCAAATCGTGATTTGTGACAACGACACTCGAAGCAATTCCGTTCTTATCGATGAGATTGCCCAAAAAGGCAGTTATGATATAAAAGAATTTGATAATACGGAAAGCTGTTTGAAGTACATAAAACAAAACATCGTGGATCTGGTCATTGTTTCTTTATGCTCCAAAAACATTCACTATCGTCGTATTATCGACTTTATTCGTAATAACGATACCAAAAGTGTCATTTGTCTTGTGGGCAAAAACGATTTTCAGGCAATCAACGTCTATACGAGAAATTGTGATTATTTCATTAAAAAGCCCTATGACGAAACCGAAATAGGGCGCCTGCTCGAAACCTCACAACTGCTTGCCAATCGTATCAAAAGAATCTCCGTACATACTTTCGGAAGATTTGAGGTATTTGTCAACGGTAATATTCTTAATTTTCATAATGCCAAGGCAAAGGAGCTTTTCGCCCTCTGCGTTGACCATAACGGCGGCTACGTGACAATGGATGAAGCCATCGACAAACTCTGGCCTGACAGGAACTATGACGACCGTGTAAAACGTCTTTACAGAAAAGCCGTGCAGTATATCAAAGCAACGCTTACTGCCCACGGCATAGCGAATGTTTTTGAAAACCATCGCGGCGTATGCTGTATCAAGCCCGAACATCTCGACTGTGATTATTACGAATATATTTCCTCCCCTGCCAAAAACAGCCTTTTGTTTAACGGCGAATATATGTTCGACTATTCTTGGGCGGAAAATACCCTTGCGGTGCTTATGAGAACGTCCGATGTATATTCAAATGAATATGAAAGCAGTCTGTCGTTTTGATTTTAGTGTTGAATTATCCTTAAAAAATGGTATAATAGTATTATCCGCAATTTTTGACAAGGGGGATATACTATTATGAAGAAACATAACGGTGAAAACTACTATATCACTACTCCGATCTATTATCCATCGGGCAATCCGCATATTGGTCACTGCTATACCACAACGGCTTGTGACTCTATCGCCAGATACAGACGAATGCAGGGCTATGATGTAATGTTTCTGACAGGCACGGACGAGCACGGTCTTAAAATAGAACAGAAAGCCGCTGAGCAGGGCATTACACCCAAACAATACGTTGATGAGATCGTTGTGATATTCAAAAAGCTCTGGAGCTTTATGAATATCAGCTACGACAGATATATCCGCACCACCGATGACTACCACGTGGAAGCCGTACAAAAGATCTTCAAAGACCTGTACGACAGAGGATATATCTACAAAGGTGAATACAAAGGAAAATACTGTACTCCCTGCGAAAGCTTCTGGACAGAATCTCAGCTGGTCAACGGCAAATGTCCCGACTGCGGCAGAGATGTCACGGAGGCAAAGGAAGAAGCATATTTCTTCAAAATGTCGCCTTTTGCTGACAGAATCGAAAAGCTTCTCACCGAAACGGATTATTTACAGCCCAAGACCCGTGCCGTTGAACTGGTCAACAACTTTATCAAGCCCGGACTGGAAGACCTCTGCGTTTCCAGAACCAGCTTCAAATGGGGTATTCCTGTTACGTTTGACCCCGAACACGTGGTTTATGTATGGATCGACGCTTTATCAAACTATATCACCGCTCTCGGCTATGACAACGGACGCTATGACGATTACAACAAATTTTGGCCTGCCGACGTTCATATGGTTGCCAAAGATATTATGCGTTTCCACGCGATCATTTGGCCTGCAATGCTGATGGCGCTTGAAATACCACTGCCGGAGCACCTTGCGGTTCACGGCTGGATCACCTTTAACGGTCAGAAAATGAGCAAATCGCTCGGAAATATCGTTGACCCGTTTATTCTCGGCGAGCGTTACGGCGCTGACGCGATCAGATACCATATTATGCGTGAAATGGCGCTCGGCTCCGACAGCTCTTTCTCCAACGAAATTATGATCAACCGAATCAATTCCGACCTTGCCAACGGACTAGGAAACCTTGTTTCACGTACAGTCGCAATGGTTGACAAATATTTCGGCGGTACACTGCCCGAAGAACAGGAAAACGGCGAATTTGACGATGACCTTCAGGCACAGGCAACGGCTCTTGTTGAAAAGGTTGACAGCTATATCGACCAGACACAGCTCAATAATGCACTTGCAGAGATCTTCAAGGTGGTTTCCCGTGCCAACAAATATATTGACGAAACAACCCCGTGGATCCTTGCAAAAGACGAAAGCAACAAACCCAGACTTGCCGCTGTCCTTTATCACCTTCTGGAAACCATCCGAATCGTATCAACGCTTCTTTCGGCATTTATGCCTACTACTATGCCGAAGGTATGGGAGCAGATTGGCGCTTCGAATGATATGACCGTTTACGAAAAGACAGATGTGTTTGGTATTCTTCCGAAAAATGTCACTGTCAAGAAAGGCGAGATCATTTTCCCGCGTATTGACGTTGACAAGGAAATTGAAGCACTGAATGCCATTATCGGCTCACAGAAAGCCGCCGAAGAAAAGGAATCTTCCCAGAAAGAACCGGAAGGCGTTGCGCTGATCGGCATTGATGACTTTGCAAAGGTAGAACTGCGTGTGGCAAAGATCACTGCGTGCGAACCGATCAAAAAGGCAAAGAAGCTGTTAAAGCTCACACTGGACGATGGAGAAGGCGAACGCACCGTGGCAAGCGGTATCGCCAAATTCTACACCCCCGACGACCTTATCGGAAAGAGTATTATCCTTGTGTCGAATCTCAAACCTGCCGTACTTTGCGGCGTTGAAAGCAACGGTATGATACTTGCCGCCGATGACAACGACGAGATTAAAGTTATTTTTGTTGACGGTATTGCTCCCGGCAGCAAAATCAGATGATCTGATCAACATAAGAACTGACGGAATCCCTCTCCGTCGGTTCTTATTTTTTGCCTATCCGATGGAATATCGGACAAATATTTTATAATTCGTGCTTTTAGGGGTTGTAATCTATGTGCAATTAAGATATAATTAATTATACTATTTTAAAAATATTGTATTGTTTGCTTTGCAGCATATTACAATTCATAAAGGAGGACTTGTCAAACAATGAAACAGTACGACCCCAAAAACATTCTTAACATTGCCCTTGCCGGTCACAGCGGTTCGGGTAAAACATCTCTTGCGGAGGCTATACTCTATCTTTGCGGCTCCGAAAGACTTGGAAAGGTCAGCGAGGGAAATACCGTATGCGACTTCGACCCTGAAGAAATCAAACGCAAAAGTTCCGTTCAGACCTGCGTTGCTCCCATCGAGTGGAAAAACAAGAAAATCAATCTGATCGACGCTCCCGGTCTTTTCGACTTTGAGGGCGGCTTGTGTGAAGCCGCAAGAGCCGCCGATACCGTGCTGGTAACGGTTTCGGGCAAGGACGGCGTTAATGTCGGTACCGAAAAGGCTGTCAAAGCTGCCGACAAGCGTGGATTGACAAAAGTATTTTTTGTCAACGGCTTGTGCGACGAAAGTGCCAGATTCTACCGTGTATTTGAGAATCTAAAGGCTTCTTTCGGTCCTTCGGTCTGCCCTGTTGTTGTTCCGTATATTGTTGACGGTCAGGCAGACTGCTATGTTAATCTTCTTGAATATAAAGCTTACAAATATATTGATGGAAAGATCACTACCGTTCCTCTCCCCGATATGGGCGACCGACTGGAAGGATTGAGAACGGCTATTTGTGAAGCCGTTGCCGAAACAAGCGACGAAATGTTTGAAAAATACTTCTCCGGCGAAGACTTCACCCCCGAAGAAATTATCGTAGGTGTCAGCCGGGGTGTTAAAAACGGTTCTATCAGTCCTGTATTCTGCGGTGACGCACTCCTTACTTATGGCATAGAGCAGCTTTTGAACGGTCTGATATGGTTGGCTCCGAGTGCCGCGGAAAAATCTTCGGAAATCGCTTCCGACCTTGACGGCAATCCCGTTGAACTTAGTGTGAATAATGACGCAATGACCGCCGCCGTTGTCTTTAAAACCATTGCAGACCCATTTGTCGGCAAACTGTCGTATTTCAAAGTCATTTCGGGCAAGGTTTCCCCCGACGCTCCTTTGGTCAATATGCGCACAGGAAATACCGAACGCATTACTAAGGTGATGACTGTCAAAGGCAAGAAAACCGAGGACGCACCATATATCGGAGCCGGCGACATCGGCGTTGCCTCCAAACTTTCGGGCGTCAATACAGGCGATACGCTTTCCGCACCGGCAAGAAAAGTAATACTGGATGGAATCGACTATCCCGCACCGTGCCTGTCAATGGCTGTATCACCGAAAACAAAGGGAGAGGAAGAAAAAGTTGCACAGGGTATAATGAAACTGTGCGAAGAAGACCCGACCATTCACTTTGAAACCAACAATGAAACACACCAAATGATCGTCAGCGGTATGGGCGAACAGCACCTTGATGTAGTAGTATCCAAACTCAAATCAAAATACGGTGTTGATGTTCAGCTGACAACTCCAAAAGTTGCCTATCGTGAAACGATCAAGAAACCCGTTAAAGTGCAGGGACGCTATAAGAAACAAACAGGCGGCCACGGACAGTTCGGTGATGTATGGATCGAATTTTCTCCGTGCAACAGCGAGAATATGATATTTGAGGAAAAAGTAGTCGGCGGTGCTGTTCCAAAGGGCTTTTTCCCTGCCGTTGAAAAGGGACTGCGTGACAGCATTGCAAAAGGTCCCCTTGCTGGATTCCCTGTTGTAGGCTTAAAAGCAACGCTGTACGACGGTTCCTATCACCCTGTCGATTCGTCGGAAATGTCCTTTAAAACCGCCGCTGCAATGGCATATAAAGCAGGTATGCCCAACGCTTCTCCCGTTCTTCTGGAACCTGTCGGCACGCTGAAAGCCACTGTACCGGACAGTTGTATGGGTGATATAATGGGCGAGATCACCAAACGACGCGGCCGTGTGATGGGTATGAATCCGTCCGATGACCGTATGCAGACCATTGAAGCCGAAGTGCCACAGGCAGAAATGGGTGATTTTTCCACATTTATCCGTCAATCAACTCAAGGCAGAGGTTATTTCAGTTTTGCCTTTGAACGCTATGAAGAAGCCCCCTCCAACATCTCCCAAAAAGTAATTGCTGAAAACAATGGATAATTCATAATTCACAATGCATAATTCATAATTACCCTGCGGGAAACCCTGAGCGATAATGCTGACGGCAGAAATCCAAAAACAGCCGATGAATGTAGTAATCAGTACATTCATCGGCTGTCCCTTTTTCAAACAAGTATCATTATGACCCAAAATGCAAGGGCTGTCAGCGATACAAGCATATTGGCAGTATAAAATTTGATACTGAAATTTTCGTCTGACCTGAATTTCAAGATCAATCCGAGATTAAAACCAACTAAGATGATAATATACAGTATGAACAATATATAAAACGAATTGACAATAATGTATATCAAAAGATACGGCAACACTGATCCAAGAGCGGTATTGACGATAAGCGACGGAAGATAAAAATACCATTTAAACTGTTTTTTTTCGGCTTTTATATCCGTATAAAACAGGCAAAACAGCATTACTGCCGACATTACGCTGATCACAATACTTCCGGTCAAAACTAAAGAATCCATCTTTTCTCCTTCACTAAAAATCGTGTTCAAACCTTTCTGCTGGGTTCAAACACGATTTTCTGTTCCATTTCCTGCTTCTTACGGCTGCATCACTTCTTCCGCATCCTCGCAGGGCAATTATGAATTATGCATTATGAATTGATTTAAACCGTGATGAAGATGTTGGCAACGCTGTTTTCGTCAAGCCATTCGATGATGGTTTTCATAACGTTTTCGGGAACGGCAACACAGCCGGCTGTCGGACTGTCACCGCAGTGCATAAAGATCGCGGAGCCTGCCCCTGCTTTCGCAGGTGAGGTGTTATAGTTGATAACAATACCGTATTTGTACTGTTTACTCATTGTGATCATATGTTCGGCAGATGTCCAGTCCTTTTCCTCCGTGCCTTCTACTCTTTGATTGTAGAATTTTGAGTTTGAGTCGGTGACCCAATAGGTGTCCTCGGTGATCTGGAACATCGAATAGGTGGAGTTGGGTTTATCGTCTGTATAAAATGCCTTACCCATCCACCATATGCCGCCGGGCGTCTGTTCAGAACCTTCACTGATGACAAAGGACGAACCTTTTTCTCCTATGTAGCCCTTTTCGGTGATCGGTTCATTATCGCCTATGACGTTCCACCAATAGCCGCTTTTGGATTTTTGATAGAGATAAATCTTTGCGGTTGATTTACTGGTATCGACAACGATCAGATGGTCGCCGCTGACATTATAGTCGATCTTATAGCCGTAACGCTTCAGCATATCTATCAGCTCCTGCGGCTGTGACTGAAGGTCTGCCGGTTCTTCACGCAGCTTTATCGTTTCAACGGTACTGCTTTCCTGTACGGAACTTTCCTGAACCTCGCTTTTTTGTGAAGATTCCTGTTTGGAGGTTTCCTGTACTTTTTTCGGTTCATTTTTTTTGGAAGAATCCGAAGCAGCAAACGGGTTAAACTTATCAATATGCAGCGAATCCGTTTTCAGGTCATAGACTAACGCTCCCACAGCTCCGACGGAAGCTGCAAGGAAAATCGACAATATGGTTTGTGTGATGATAAATGCAGGTTTTTTCATTATCTTACCTCAATTTTCAAAGTTACATCGTAAAACGTTCTCTATCAATATTATACTTTTATTTTTGATTTTGTAAATAGTTATCGGCAAAAATTCGAAATATTCCCTGTTTTTCCGCAATTGGTGCCGTTTGTTCATAAAAAAGGATAGATTTTAAGTCCGTAAAATGTTATTATATGATGGTTACGTGTTTGTAAAGCCGTAAACAAAATTGTTATTTGACAATGGTGTCATACAGGAATATGATACTTAACAAAGAATCAGTAAAGGAAAGGTGAAACAATTGAACGATATTTTGGAAATGTTCAGCTTTGTTTTAAGACTCATTGCTCCTCTGGTTGCGATCATCGTGATAGTTTTGTGCTTTGTTTCGCTTCGCTACGGACGCCGTGACAAACACGCCCTGATTGCTTTGGAGGACGAGGAGCGAAAAATCCGCTATCCTGTACTTTTCTGGGAAAACTCTATCGGCAGGAGCCGAAATTCCGATATAAGGATCAACGACTTAACCGTTTCGAGAGATCACGCGGTACTCCTGCGGCGTGACGACGGTTGGTTCATTACCGATACAGGCTCAAAGGCAGGTGTTTATGTCAACGGTGAGCTTACGGAAGGACGACAGGCGGTCTATATCGGTGACAAGGTGACGATCGGAACTTCCGTGCTGACGCTGCGCCGCGCGGATGCACCGCAGGATCTGGAACAGCGTCAGCGCCGAAAATCAAGAGAGGCAAAAACCCTCCCCGGCTCTGTTTTGCTTTCGTTTATCACCGTGTATACCATTATCATCGCAGTGGAAGCACTGATCAATATGGGCAATCTTGATGTCGTTGTTCCGACAGTGGGATTTCTTGCTGTTTCGTGGGGTTACTTTGCGATGTCGGAATCGGTCTTCAAGCGCAGGAATTTTGAGTTGGAATCCTTGGCGCTGCTGTTGTCGGGTACGGGCATTGTAATCACTGCCGCTCACGACACACGGCAGGCAATCGTCCAGCTTGTCGCAATGGTGCTGGGAATCGCGATCTTCTGCTTTATGCTGTGGTTTATCGAAATTCCCGACAGGGTAATGAAATGGCGTCTTGCGACTTCCATTGTGACGATACTGCTTCTCGCTTCGTCGCTTGCGATCGGTACGGTACAGAACGGCGCTAAAAACTGGATCGTTCTGGGTCCCGTTTCCATACAGCCGTCCGAATTTGCAAAAATAGCCTATATTTTTGTGGGTGCGTCAACGCTTGACCAATTACAGACAAAAAAGAATCTTTTTGGCTTTATTATTGTAACAAGTGCGTGTGTCGGACTTTTGTTTTTGATGAGTGATTTCGGAACGGCAATCATCTTCTTTATTACGTTCCTGATCATTGCCTTTATGCGTTCGGGTGATATTAAAACCATTATTTTGGCTGTTACCGCCGCCGTACTGGGTGTCGTGGTGATTCTGACAATAAAACCCTATATTGCGGAACGCTTTGCCGCCTGGGGGCACGTTTGGGAATATGCCGATTCGACAGGCTACCAGCAGGTCAATACGCTGATCTATTCCGCAAGTGGGGGTCTTTTCGGTGTAGGCTTGTCAAAAGGATATTTACAATATGTTTTTGCGTCCGAAAATGACCTTGTTTTCGGACTCATCAGCGAAGAAATGGGACTGACGATCGCTGTAATGTTCGGTGTGGTGATTGGCGGATTTATGATTTATGCAAGAACCGTAACCACCCGAAGCCGCTCGACATTTTATTCCATAGCAGCCTGTACGGCAGGCGGAATGCTGGTTTTTCAGGCAGCACTGAATATCTTCGGTGTCGTCGATATACTGCCTCTTACGGGCGTGACGCTGCCGTTTATCAGCTACGGCGGTTCCAGTATGGCAGCGTGCTGGGGTATCCTTGCCTTTATCAAAGCCGCAGACGAAAGGACTTATTCCAGAAAGAGAATGAAATCCCGAAAGGAAAAAAGACCCGTCAATGCTGCCGTATCCGTTTCGCAGCAGAATGATGACGGAGAAGATTATATTGAAGTATAAATCGGAGGTGCAATACGTTGAAGAAAACTCAAACACGTTCAATAATGGTTCTGCTTATGACTTTGGCGTTTTTTGCAGGATTGATCTATCACACCGCCAATCTCTGGGTTCATTCCGCAGAATGGACTTCCGTACCCGAAAACGGTCATCTTTCGGACAGCAACGGACTTGACCGGGCAGGAACCATATTTGACCGAAATGGCATTATTCTTGCTCAGAGCATTGACGGACAGCGTGTCTATCACGAAAATGAAGCTATCCGCAAAGCCTGCCTTCACGTTGTCGGTGACAACTCCACCAATATCTCGACGGCAATTCAAACGGTCTATCGTTCAGATCTGACAGGCTACAACTTTATTTTCGGCTTAGGGCTCCCCAACTCGATCAAAACGGGCAACGATATCCGCCTGACGATCGACAGTGAAGTGCAGAAAGCAGCTTATCAGGCGCTTGGTTCCTACCGGGGCGCGGTAATGGTCTATAACTACAAAACGGGGGAGATCATTTGTATGGCAAGCACCCCGACCTATGACCCCGAAAATGTTCCCGAAGATCTGGAGGAAAACGAAAAATACGAAGGTGCCTATATCAATCGTGCGATCTCTGCGGCATATGCGCCCGGCTCCACCTTCAAGCTGGTCACAAGTGCTGCCGCACTGAAAAACATCGCCAATGTTGAAAAAAGAACTTATCAATGTTCCGGACACGAGAAAATCGGTGGCAAGGAGATCAACTGTTTTGAGCCCAACGGCTTTCTTGATTTCCGCGAAGCTTTAACACAGTCCTGCAACGTCTATTTTGCCAAGCTTGCCCTTGAAATGGGCAAAGCCAAAATGACCGAACAGGCAAACAGTATGGGTTTCAACTCCTCTGTTACCTTTGACGGAATACAGAGTGCCAAAAGCATTTACGATGTTTCCAAAGCCAATGACAACGACCTTGCGTGGTCGGGTGTAGGACAATATACCGTACTGGAAACACCGCTGAATATGGCAATGATTTCCGGAGCGATCGCCAACGGCGGCGTACCTGTTCAGCCATATCTTGTCACCGAGCTTGAAAAGTCTTTTGAAGAAAACAAAACACACCGGGGTACAAAACTTGCTTCCAGAATGATGAGTTCGGAAATTGCACAAAAGCTTTACGATATGATGGACTACACCGTAGAATCCTACTACGGAAAATCGGCTTTTTCAGACAGTCTTGATGTCTGTGCGAAAACGGGCACGGCAGAAGTTGATGACAACGGCGATTCTCACGCTTGGGTAACAGGCTTTTGCAAAGATGAAGATTGTCCCCTTGCGTTTTCGGTCATCGTGGAGCACGGCAATTCAGGCTACGGCACAGCCGTTCCCGTTGCCTCTGCCGTCCTCAAAACCGCCGCCAATCAACTGAGAACCAATTCTTAATTCATAATTATGGGGTGACGGCAGGAACTTTCGCAGCCGTAATATAAAACCACTCAATACAAAGGCAGGAAAGCTTTGATTGAGTGGTTTTTGTTTTTACCGTTAATCGAAATATTTCTGCTTTTTGATACCTGTTCATACAAAAAGTCACGTGCCACAAAAAATTATAATAGTCCTTGTAAAAATATGTATAATATGATAAAATAGCTATTATAAAGAAGGTGATTTTTTGATTAAATTTGAAAATGTAACAAAAACGTATAACAAAAAAGTCCGTGCCGTTGATGACATCAGCTTTAATGTCAAGGGTGGGGAAATTGTCGGTTTTATCGGACCGAACGGCTCTGGAAAAACCACCACGATGAAGCTGCTGACAGGAATTATCAAGGCAGATGTCGGCAAGATCACGGTCAACAAGTTCAATGTCCGCCGTGACCCCATCAATGCCAAAGAATCGATTGGTTATATTGCCGACAGTCCCGATATGTTTCTTCGTTTGAAAGGGTCGGAATTTCTTGACCTAATCGGTGATATTTACCGGGTTCCGACAAAAAAGCGCCGTGAGCGGATCGGCAGTATGTGCGAACGTTTCGGACTGACAGAGGCTTTATCTTCTCCGATAATGAGCTATTCGCACGGTATGCGTCAGAAAATTATGGTGGCAGCGGCTTTAATGCACAATCCGCCCGTATGGATTCTGGACGAGCCGATGATAGGTCTTGACCCCAAATCCGCTTATGAGCTGAAACAGATGATGTGTGAGCACGCAAAGGCAGGCAATGCGGTTTTCTTTTCCACGCACGTGCTGGAGGTTGCCGAAAAGCTCTGCGACCGTGTGATCATTATTAAAAAAGGACATATTCTTTATGACGGCACTCTTGAAAAGCTTGAAACACAGAACAAGAATGAATCTCTTGAAAAAATCTTTTTGGAGTTGACGGAAAAATGAGTATATTTTTAAAACTGACAATGGCGCTGCTCAAAACCGTTGAGCCGACAACTGAAGAGAAAAAGTACAAAAAAATATTTTACAATATTATGGGATTTATTGCTGTTTTCGGCATTATGCTTCCTATGGCATTTTTTGTCGGGGTCATTATTTATGCTCTCACATCGCAGCTTTTGAGTATGGGGTCGGGAACCAATGCGGTAAAGATATTTCTTCATCTGGTATCTGTGTTCTCCTTTATTTTCGGAATCAACGTCATTTTTTCGGTTTTTTACTTTTCGGGTGACATTGAAAATCTTCTTCCTTTGCCTCTGAAACCGTATCAAATCATCGGCTCTAAATTTACCGCCGCGCTGATCAGCGAAAGCATAATGGAATTCATTGTGATCATTGCGGCATTTGCAGGATATATCATTGCGTCGGGCGCACCGTTTTACAGTTGGATCATTGCCTTATTCGGTATGATAACACTGCCGATCGTGCCGCTGATATACTGTGGTATTCTGTGTATGCTAATAATGCTTGTCACAAGATTCATTAAAAACAAAGATACCGTCAACAAAATTACGGGACTGCTTACGTTTATTGCGATCATTGGGATTGCTGTAATGGTATCAAACAGCGGCGGTTTTGATACGGAACATTTGGTAAGTGCCTTAGCCGATCCCCAAAACGCGATCCTTTCGACAATGGATTTTATTTTCCCTCAAATTCATTTTCTGGTTGATTCAACAGTCAACAATACATTTATCAATATGTTGTTTTATCTCGGTGTCAACATTTTTGCCATTGCATTGTTTATGCTGATCGCACATCTGGTATATTTCCGCACAGTTGTGGAGATCAGCGGTGCTTCGGGTCAGACAAGCCGAAAAAGCTTTTCGGCTATTGTTGGCAAAATGAAGCAACGCCGTCCGGCTATGACGTATCTTCAAAAGGAATTTCGGCTTTTATTCCGCACACCTGCCTATTTCACCAATTGCATTCTTATCAATCTTATCTGGCCTGTTTTCCTTTATATTGTGTATCTGCTGCAAGGCAAGACCAATTTTCTTGATTCGTTCATCTACGATATACACAACGGAAACGAAGAAACGGTACTGTTCTTCTTGTTGGGTATCTCTGCCGTTTCGGTGCTGATAACGGCGGCAAACTGTATTTCCTCATCGGCTCTTACAAGAGAGGGCAAACACTTTGCATTTATGAAATACATCCCTATGTCGTATATGGCACAAATCAATGTCAAGGCGGCAGTAAGCATTATTGTCAGCGGTGTGGGAATGTTGATCTATGTGATCGCGGCAGCAGTGTATCTGAACCTTGGAATCAAAATCACCCTATTCTGCTGTTTATTAAGTCTTTGTTCTGTTGCCTTTGTTTCCTATTTCGGAATCTTTATGGACTCTGTTAATCCTAAACTTGTATGGGATGACGAACTCAACGCTTTGCGCGGCAACTATAATATATTCTTTAATATGGCGCTTGCCATCCTGCTTGAGGGTGCTACGTGCGCAGGTGCCTATCTCTTGTTCAGATTCACCGATCTTGGCGCACTGATCATTATTATAATGCTGTTTCTGTTTATAATGCTTCTCACGGCATTCAGTTATCTTCTTTGCAGCTACAAGGCAACCAAAAATATTGATGAGCTGACATTCTGAGAAGATAGTGATACCATCTATTCAAATCAACTAAAACAAGGAGGACATTGATTATGCCATTCATCAACACAAAGGTAAGTGTAAAAATCACAGACCAACAGGAGGAACGCTTAAAAACAGAGCTGGGAAAAGCCATTTCCCTTATCGGAGGAAAAAGTGAAACCTGGCTGATGCTGAACTTTGAGGACGAGTGCAAAATGTATTTCAGAGGTGACAACGAAAGCCCCACCGCGTTTATTGAAGTAAAGATCTTTGGTGTTGCCAGCGGTGCGGAATACAATCGCCTGACCTCAAAAATCACCGAAATTATTTCTGACAATCTGAACATTGCCCCTGACAGAGTTTACATCGCCTATCAGGAAATCGAATACTGGGGCTACAACGGACACAACTTTTAAGACGGTCTTTCGGCTGCCCTACAGGAAACCTTGAAAATTTTCAAGGTTTTAGCACAATAATACCTTT
>CADCRH010000004.1 GCA_902803805.1 uncultured Ruminococcus sp. | reverse complement strand
TTAGTTATAATACCACGTCCGATTCATTTTGTCAACACCTTTTTTTAAATTTTTTTCGCTTTATTACAAATTGTATAGAAGTTCTTGGTTTTTCCGCAATTTCACAGAGGATTATACTTTTTGTAAATCTTTTCTTCCAATATCTTCTGATTTTGCCAATGCAAAATCGGAAGTCATTAAAATGCCGCTGCATTTTGTTACATATAATACCCTTTGCTATATTATGTAACGATTTCATTTTTCTTATTCCAAAGATATTTCAAACAGCGTAAAGACTTTTTGCTGCTGCCGCAGGAATCAAAAACACAAAATAAAGATTTTGAAAGATTTTTATATTTTTTTATCAATGGATATTTAAAAGTCGGAAAAAATAAGTTATAATAAATCATATACTTTAAATGGAAGTGATTCTTAAATATGGACAGTCATTCCGTTCCTGCAAGTGGTAACATATTAAAGAATGTTATGAAGCACCCCTGCACCGCCGCGCTTTTGATTTCTTTGGCGGTCGGCTCATCCATCAAAATTTACACTTTTATCTGTAATGCCGCAGGATATATACCAACTGCCGACGATACCACGGATCATATCGTATATCAGGCTTTCAAAAACTTTTTGAACATTTTCGACTTTATCAACATTGCGATTTTTCTGTTGCCGTTTCTGGCTCTTTTCATTATTTCCGTTCAGGCAAAATATAATGATGAATCTTCGGCACTTCGCGGAGGATTAACGCTCGGCTCCGTGTATGCAATAATGAGTATTATTATCTCCTCAATCGGAATTTTGGTTTCTTTACTGTTGAAACTGATACTGACATTATTAATGGACAATCTCGACAGCTATAACGAATATTATTATTTGTATGAATACTATCTTACAAACGGTTTTTTCGCCTATGCGAAATTTTTGCTCTTTGGCTTAATGATTTTTTTCGCTCTTACATTGGCGTGGTCGATCAGTGCAACAGTATTTTTCTCTGCCGCAAAGAAACAGCTTCTGAATCCTTTACTGCCGTCTGCCGGCTTAAATCCACTAAAGGTATTCTCGGTATTTTGCTGTCTGGCACAGATACTGATTTTTGTCTTTCAAATTTTTTCCCTGTTTTCCGCCGATGAAAATGAACCCTCTTTCACTTCTTCGGATTTTCTTTCTCTGGTGTTATCTGTTTCCTGCATACTGGATTATATCTTCTTGAATATTCTTTTATCGCAATACAACAAACTTTCCATCAATTTTATTCATTTCAACAACCGATACTATCCCGATACCCGTTATGACGACAGATATGATGTTCCCTCTCCGACCTTGGGCGGCGCTCCTCAGAAGCCGTATTATCCGCCGAAAAATTCCCCTATCAACTATCCAAATCATACCGATCAATCAAATCGGTAAAATATAAAAAACAAGGAGTCATTCATATGAATCAATTTTTTCCGCCCCCACCCCCAACCCCCTATGCACAAAATAAGCTGTATGTCAAAAAGGGACTTTCAAAGCCCTTTATGCTGATCGCCGGTATCTTATCGCTTGTGATATGTGCAGCCAATGCCTATATTGTATATACTGTTCTTCAATTCGATAATCCTTTTAATACCATAAAGAACTTTCTTGAACAATATCAAATTTCTCTTGATTTCATTGATCAAGCCGAATCCGCGATAACAAACACAAAATATATCGTCGCAGGTCTTTTTGGTGTGATCGCATTTTGTGCTTTGTTGCTTTCCCTCGGTTTTCTGATCTCATTCTTTTCGTCGCTGAACAAAAACTCGGAATCTTCTCCGGGTGTCGGTATTGGCTTCCTTACCGCAGGTGCGGTCATCGACATTATTTTAAAACTCGCTGTATTGGCACTCAGTATTCTGCTTGTAGTTGGCGTGATCGATGCAATGAATAAAGCCAATGCATTCTCTGACCAGAATGCGCAAATCACGCTTTATACCACAATCGGCATTGCAGTATATGCCTTTTTCCTGTTTCTGTTTGCGTGCAGTATTGTTTCATTTGCGTCCTCTGCAAGAAAAACGCTGAAAGAAAAGGGTAAATTCAAAAAAGGTATCGGTATGAATTCATTTTGTACAGTGATCCTTTCGCTTGTGGATATTGCGGCGGCAGCCTTACTGATAATGTTTACAGTAAAACTCAATCGTCCTATCTCCGACATCACTACACCGTTGGTTGTTTTAGGCGGATTAATGCTGTTCCGACTTTCGATATGTTTTGCTATGCTCGGCTACGGCTCGGAAATCGCCAATTTGATGGGCGTAATGCCGGTAGAAGCGCCGTTCCCTGCTCCCGAAGGCGAAATACCGCCCGAAGAATCTGCTTCTACTGCTCCGCCTACTCCTGTCACCAACTATCCCGAAGCTACATTTGACCCCAATACAGCAGTCACCGAACCTGTCAATGTGCCACAAGCCGCTCCCGAAGCTGAAAAAACTTCCGCGTTCGACCCCGAAGCGAC
>CADCRH010000003.1 GCA_902803805.1 uncultured Ruminococcus sp. | reverse complement strand
TTTCCGTTCGTTCCTGCGATATGTACAAATTTCAGCTTTTTGTCGGGAGAACCGATACGCCGAACAAGCTCGGCGATTCTTTCCAGTCCGGGCTTTGCTCCGAAAACCAAAAGCGAATTGATTTTTTCGACTGCTTCATTATATGTCATTGTCAGACCTCCAATCT
Organism: uncultured Ruminococcus sp.; assembly: GCA_902803805.1. Taxonomy (GTDB): domain Bacteria; phylum Bacillota; class Clostridia; order Oscillospirales; family Acutalibacteraceae; genus UBA1213. The sequence goes on along the minus strand of CADCRH010000003.1, from coordinate 8,474 downwards.
TGTTTTTATTATAGTCGATTATTTCCATTTTTTCAATGTGGTATTATCAGGAACATTTGGATTTGAAAATATCTTGAATGAAAGTGAATATTATGTTATAATCAATCGAACTGACAGAAAGGGAATTTTCATATGAACCATACGCCTATTTATTCTCAATTGCTGAAACATCACACATTTGACCGTTCCTCGTTCCATACACCGGGACACAAATGTTCGGATTTTTTGCCGCCGGAGCTTCTGAAGCTCGATTTTACGGAGCTGCCCGACACCGACGCTTTGTATGAAGCCAACGGCATTATTGCCGAAACGGAAAAAAATCTGTCGCAGCTTTTCGGCACGAAACGGACGCTCATTTCTTCGGGCGGCTGTACGCTTGCCATTCAGACAATGCTCAGACTGGCGCTGCCGTTCGGACGGAAAATGCTGTTTGCAAGAAATGTCCACCGAAGCGCCGTCAATGCAATGGCATTGCTTGACATTACCCCTGTATGGGTGGTTCCGAAGTCGGAAAACGGTCTTTTTACGGGAACCGTTTCCCCCACCGATATTGAAGCGGCACTATCAAACGATGATACTATTTCCGCTGTTTATCTTACCAGTCCCGACTATTACGGTGAAATCAGTGACATAAAAGCAATCTCCGAAATATGTCACCGACACAATGCTTTACTGATGATCGACAATGCGCACGGCTCACACCTTGCTTTCGGCAGCAGAAACCTCCACCCGATTTCTCTCGGTGCGGATATGACTGCCTGTTCGCTGCACAAAACGCTTCCTGTTCTGACAGGCGGTGCGGTTCTGAATATCAACAATGACAGATTGACTGATAATGCCAAGGACGCTATGTCCCTGTTTGGCTCCACCAGTCCGTCCTATCCGATTATGGCATCGATTGACCTGTGCTGCGATTATCTGCAAAACGGCAGCGGCAGACAGGAATATACGGCACTTGAAAAAAGAATCGCCGCTGTCAGAAAATGTGCCGCCGACAAAGGATTGATAATGCCCGAAGGTTTATGCGACCCTCTGAGAATCTGTATCAATACTTCTCTTGCAGGTCTTTGCGGCGACAAACAGGAGGAATATTTTCAGTTCCACGGCATTGACTGCGAGTTCTGTGACGGTGAAAACGTTGTACTGATAGGCACACCGTTTAACAGTGAACGGGATTTTGTGCGTCTTGAAACGGCAATTTCGTCACTTCCCGAAAGGACAATCAAGGAAACAAACAAAGTTCCTGCCGCGAAAATTCCCCTGCCCCCCCAAATCCTCAGTCCGAGAAAAGCAATGTTTGCACCGTTTGAAACGGTCGCTGTTCGGAACGCTGTCGGCAGAATTGCCGCAGATACTGCTTGTCCGTGTCCTCCGGGAATTCCGATGATAATGCCCGGAGAGAGGATCGACCAAAAAACAGCCGATTTCTTGTCCGACTGTGATTTTAAAACGATAAAATGCATAAAATGAATTCCTTATTTTGGCATTACTTATCAAAATACGATATTGATTTTAAGACCTAATAATGTTACAATAAAAACATAACTGTATTTTTTATCAACAATATTTTTAAAGAATTAAGGGTGTGTAAAATGAAGTTACAGAGTATCCAGCTTCCTAGAACAGGAATTTGTACGGAAGAAAATATGTATTTCAGAAGAAAAGGGATCGTTGACTTTACGTGGGATAAGGACTATATCATTATGTTCCACGATTCGACGCTTTCTTTTGATACCTACTTTAACGGCTGTTCCGCCGAAAAGTGGTTCAAATATACCAAAATCAAGAGAATCACCATCAACATTCACGTTAAGGGTCAATTCAGGATTACCCTTATGAGAAAGGAAAAAAGTCTTGATGGAAGTATTACCAAATTCCTGAGCGAGGAAACCTTCGGTGAGCCTGATGTTGAGGGTACTTATTCGTTCCCGTTTGAATCGGAATCCAACAGCGGAATGTTCTGCTTCCAGCTGCTTTGTTTAAGTCATAACGGCATTATTTACGACGGTTTCTATGAGGGTGAAGTTGCCGACGAGGATATCAGCTATGTCAAGATCGCACTTGACATCTGTACTTATCGACGCGAGATCTTCGTAAAGAAAAATGTCAACGCGCTTAACAGCCATATTATGAGCAACGATCAGTCCCCGATGAAGGGTCATTTGGAAATCTTCATCTCCGACAATGCGAGCACACTCAAAAACGAGGAGATCATCATTAATGACCAGATCCATATGGTTCAGAACAAGAATACAGGCGGTGCCGGCGGCTTTACAAGAGGTATGATCGAGGCAAGCAGCCGCAAAGAGGCTCTCGGTCTTACACACGTTCTGGTAATGGACGACGATGTTATTATCAATCCCGATTCGATTTACCGCACATTTGTTATTCTTTCGCTTCTGAAGGATGAATATAAGGATGCTTTTGTCGGCGGTGCAATGCTTCGTCTTGACAAGCAGTATATTCAGACGGAAAATGGTGCAAGATGGAATAAGGGCTACCTGATCTCCCATAAATCGGGTCTTAATCTTTTGGACGTTGATGCGTGTCTTTATAACGAATTTGAAGAAAAAACCGAATTCAACGCGTGGTGGTACTGTGCTTTCCCGATCGATGTTATCAGCGACACCAATCTGCCGCTTCCGATTTTTATTCGCGGCGATGATGTTGAGTACGGACTGCGTAACCTGAAACATCTGATTTTGATGAACGGTATCTGTGTATGGCACGAGCCTTTTGAAAATAAGTATTCTTCATCAATGTATTACTATATTTTCAGAAACAGACTGATCGACAACTCCATCCATAAGATGAAGTATAAAAGAAAAGACTTTATCCGTGACCTGAAAGAACAGGTAAAGCGTGAGATCGTTTATTACCGATACAAAAATGCCGACCTGCTGATGGACGGCGTGAATGACTTCTTTAACGGTATTGATTGGTTTATGCAGCAGGACGGTCAGGCACTTCATCAGAGCGTGATGGGCAGAGGCTACAAACTTCAGGATATTAACGATCTGCCTATGCCGTTCAGCTATCCTGCCTATGAGCAGTCGTGCAGAATGCCCGAACCGACACGCAAACAAAGATTTATCAGAAAGCTCACTTTCAACGGTATCTGGCTTCGTTCCATCAAAAAGGACGACAACGAAATGCCCGTTGTTGCACCGACGTTCACAGCAAGACCGACCAACTTCTATCGTGTTGACAAGGCTCTCAACTATGACTATTGCAGCAGAAAGGGCTTCGTGACACAGAAAAGCATTAAGGAAACTATCAGGCTTTCCTACAAGCTGAAAAAAATTTCCATCAAATCAAGATATATGTATGCACGTACTGTTAAGGAGTACGAAACAAGAGGCAAGGAACTGATGAATATTAAGTTCTGGAAAAAGTATCTTGATATTTGATCGCGTTCAGAAAACCTTTCCTGTATTTTCATTGAAAAGAGGTTATAAATGAATGAAAAATAATGTTTCACAGGTAGCTCCGTCAAAATGCACGGGCTGCTCTGCCTGTATGAACGTCTGCCCCGTTGACGCAATTCGTATGGAGGCAGACAAGCAGGGCTTCATAATGCCTGTCGTTGATGAAGAAAAATGCATTGACTGCGGCAAATGCTTCAACATCTGTCCTGCCGAACATACAAAGTATGATCATTTTGAAAATCCGAAAATTTATGCGGCTATGGCAGATGATGAAATTCGTGCGGTAAGCTCGTCAGGCGGTATGTTTACGCTTCTTGCCAATGAGATTCTTGACCGCGGCGGTCTGGTATGCGGTGCAGCATTTGACCATAACTTTGTTCTTTCTCATCAACTGATTGATTCCAAGGACGATATGCCGAAGCTTCGCGGCTCGAAATACGTGCAAAGCAATATCAACCTTGTCTATCGCGACATCAAAGCCGCACTGAAAGACGGTAAAGAAGTACTTTTTACGGGTACCCCCTGTCAGGCAGCAGGACTCAGGGCTTATCTCGGAAAGGACTATGACAATCTCTATACGGTGGATATTCTTTGTCACGGTGTTCCGTCACAGATGATCTTCCGCAAGTATCTTGACGAGGTATCCAGACAAAACAATACCAGCAAAGGCTTCCCCGTTCCCACGGATGTACAGTTCAGAGATAAACGCTATGGCTGGAACTGCGAAACGATGCGTATTGAATTTGACAAATGCGGCGTTTACGAAAAAAATCTGAAACAGGGCGATATGTTTGAATTTGTATTCCACAGAAACCTTGCACTGAGGGAATCTTGTTCCAACTGTCCGTTCGCGGTTTTCCCGCGTCAGGGCGATATATCGATCGGCGACTTCTGGGGAATCAGCCGTATCGACAAGAGTATGACAGACAAAAAAGGTACTTCCTTTGTCACGGTCAACTCTGAAAAAGGCGAGGCATTGTTCGCCAAAATTTATGACAAGCTGATCAAGGTCAAGCAGCTTGACATAAAACACGAGGATATTAAAAACAGAGTACGCTCTGCATATCCCGCAAATAAAAACAGAGGAAGGTTCTTGAAAATGGCAGAAAACAATTCATTGGAAGATTCCGTTAAAACAATAAAAAACAACCATTTCGATGTCGGTCTTGTCAGCAATTTCTATGCCGGCAATTTCGGCGGTGCGATGACGCAGTACGCACTTTATCACGTTCTTGAGGACTTCGGTTATTCAACGCTGATGATCGAACGTCCGAGGTCGGCAAAGGGTGCGGAGAGAATCGTACACAACCTTGACAGACTTTTTGTGGAAAGACCTTATCCCGATTATGCCATCGCTCCGATGTATGCCAACAAAACAGCAATGAGAGCGCTGAACAATCAGTGCGATGCATTCGTTGTCGGTTCCGATCAGCTTTTCCAATATGCACTTTTCAGAGTTCTCGGTGAGTTCGTTACACTTGACTGGGTTTCCGACAGCAAAAAGAAAATTGCCTATGCTGCTTCCTACGGTCACGACAAGATTTGGGGCGACCCCAAAGTTCACAGTGAAATGGCATACTTTATGCAGAAATTTGATGCTTTCTCCGTCAGAGAGGAAAGCGGTGTGCGCATTTCAAAGGAAAACTACGGTGTTGATGCGGAATGGGTACTTGACCCTGTATTCCTTTGCGACCCGAAGCATTATCACACACTTGCCGAAAAAGCAACCAGAGAAATCTTCCCGAACTTTATCGGCGGCTACATTCTTGACCCGTCAGAGGAAAAACAGCGTATCTTCAAACACGCAATGGAAAAGATGAATCTTCCGTGTGAGATCTTCTCCGAATATAACGCTTCCAAAGAATACACTGCTCCTCTGGGCGATCTCAATGTTCCGAACCTCAAAACTGAAGAACGTCTGAAGAATATCATCAACTGTGATTTCTTTATTACAGACTCTTTCCACGGAACCTGCTTCGCCATCATTATGAAACGCCCGTTCATCTCCATTATGAACCAGGGCAGAGGTGCAAGCCGCTTCAAGTCGCTTCTTTCTATGCTTCATCTGGAACACAGACTTATTGAGTCGGAAGAAGACCTCAACCGTCCCGACCTCTTTACTCCTATCGATTTTGACGCTGTACACGAAATTCTGGACAAGGAAAGAGACCGCTGCAAACAATGGCTTCTGGACGCTCTGGAAGAACCGAAAGTTCAGTCATACTCCGACTATGACATAATGGTCAAGATGATCGACGAACAGAACAGGAAAATCGAAGCTTTGAAAGAACTGGTCATCAATATGTCGGGCAATCTCTCCAAGAATCTGGAGGACAAAACAGACATTATTGACTATCTTGATACACTTAACGACCGCAAAAACGGCAATATCATCATTGTTTCCGTCAAAGATACTCCCGGTCTTAACCTTGATTCCTTCATTGCACAAAAAATCAATACTCTCGGTCTTAAAACCAATCTGGAAGGTCAGCACGGTCACAGCTATCTTGCAGTCATTGAGGATGGCAAGGTTATTTATGAAAACCTCGGTCAGGACAATGAACCGTCGGTATATCAGGCAAAAGTCGGCGGTCACGACATTTACGTTACCAGCCGTATCTATAAGAACGGCAACGAGTCGATCATTAAGATCGATGAAAGCAACTATTCTCTCAACAGACGAGGTCTGAACTTCGTTGTATATGACAAGGTAAACCAAAGACTGATCGACGCCGTAACATTTGACACCCATCAAAAGAATACCCCCTGCCACCGCGCAAAGAAATAAAATTTCTCTTGCATAACCTGTCCGGTGTGTGTTATAATAGATTTTGTATTATGAAACACATTGACGAAGAAAAGTAACCAAACGAGTGATTTTCTCCAGAGAATATCCGCCTTGGCTGTGAGCGGATCGAAATATCCCGTTGGCGAAGTTCCCTTCCGAGTGGCACGGCTGAACAATTTTTGATTTATTAAGCCGTGACGGGCAGTGCCGTTATCCGCTTCAAGAGTGTTTGCTCCTATGTGCAAAAATCAGGGTGGTACCGCGGAATAAGACATTTCGTCCCTGCGTTGAAAAAACGCAGGGACTTTTTATTGGTATTTTTCAGGGAAAACGCTTTTCCGAAATCGACAGCCTTCCGGAGCAATTACGAATCAATTTTATTGGAGGTTTTAAAGTGAATAACAGAATTTCAGAGCTGAAACAAGAAATCGAAAAACGCTTGTCCGAGATCGATAACCTTTCGGAACTTGACAGCGCCAGAGTATCGTATCTCGGCAAAAAGGGCAGTATTACTGCCCTTTTAAAAGAAATGAAAGATCTTGACAATGAAGCAAAGAAAACTTTCGGCGCGAATGTCAACAAACTGAAAGCTTTTGCAGCAGAACGCATTGAAGCAAAAAATAAGGAGCTGAAAGAAAGACAAATTGAGCTTGAGATCAAAGCAATGCCCAAGTTTGACATTTCTTCTCCTGCCAATATTGATACAGGCTCTTATCACCCGATCACGCTGGTTCAAAGACAGTGTGAAACGATCTTTAAATCAATGGGCTTTACCGTTGAGGACTATGCCGAGGTCGTAACCGACTACGAATGTTTTGAGTCGCTCAATATTCCGAAACACCACCCTGCAAGAGATATGCAGGACACCTATTATCTTGAAAACGGTCAGCTTCTCAAATCGCAGACCTCTGCCGCTCAAAATGCCATTCTCAGAAAATACGGTCCGAACCTGATCAAGCACGGCGTCCCGATCAAGGCAATCTTCCCCGGCCGCTGCTTCCGAAACGAGGCAACAGACGCCTGCCACGAAAATACGTTCTTCCAGATGGAGGGCGTAATGGTGGATAAGGATATTTCCATTTCCAATCTTATCTACTTTATGAAAACAATGCTTTCTGAAGTGTTCCAAAAGGATATTAAGGTCAGACTGCGCCCCGGATTCTTCCCCTTTGTGGAACCGGGCTTTGAGCTTGACATCAGTTGTCTTATCTGCGGCGGCACAGGCTGTCCGTCCTGCAAGCACAGCGGCTGGCTGGAACTTTGTCCGTGCGGTATGATTCATCCAAACGTGCTCCGCGAGGGCGGTATTGACCCCGACGAATATACGGGCTTTGCGTTCGGTCTTGGTCTTACCAGACTGGCAATGATGAAATACGGCATTAAAGATATACGTGACCTCAACAGCGGCAGTCTGAAATCGCTGTCACAGTTCACCGATGACGAATAAGGGAGGATTATTGCTATGTTTTTATCTATGAATTGGATCCGGGACTTTGTTGATCTGAGCGGTCTTGATTTGGTGGAGCTGATACACCGTTTTTCTCTTTCGACCGCCGAAGTGGAGAATGAAATATTCTTTAAGGGCAAAGACCTTTCGGGAATCGTTGTGGCGGAAATCAAATCCGTGGAAGAACATCCGAAGTCCAAAAAACTTCATCTTCTGAAAGTTGACATCGGCAGCGGTGAGCTGATCGACGTTGTATGCGGCGCTCCCAACGTTCGTGTCGGAATGAAAACGGCATTCGCGAAACTCGGTGCGCAAATTGGTGATATTACCATTGCGCCCCGTGAGCTTGCCGGCTATACCTCAAACGGTATGTGCTGCGGTGAATCGGAAATCGGTATCAGCGACGACGGTTCGGGCATTATGGAGATCACCGACGATGTACCGCTCGGTACGGACATCAAAACGATCTATGAGATCGACGATATTATTTTCGAGGTGGACAATAAATCCCTCACCAACCGCCCCGACCTTTGGGGACATTACGGTATTGCAAGAGAATTTGCAGCACTGGCAGGCAGAGAACTGAAACCGCTTGAAACGGAAAATCTTGCTGTATATGACGATCTTCCCAAAGTCGATATGAAGATTGAGGACAGCCTTTGCAAGCGTTACAGTACAATGAAGGTAGAAAATATCAGCAGAAGCGTCAGCCCCGTCAATATCCGTATCAGACTTTATTACTGCGGTATGAGGGCGATCAACTTCCTCGCCGACCTCACCAACTATATAATGCTTGAAATGGGACAGCCTA
>CADCRH010000002.1 GCA_902803805.1 uncultured Ruminococcus sp. | reverse complement strand
TTTGTTCCGATCGTTGATGAATTTAAGATCCCTGTCATTATGGTCGATCTGTCTGTCAAGGAGTATCTGATCAAGAATCCTACGGGAACCATCGGGGAAAAAATCGGAATGGTTGCTGTTGATTCGGGCAGCACACTGATGTCAACGTTTTCTTCGTTCGGTGTTTCGGCAGATCTGAGATTGACACCGCAGATCTCCGCACCGGGTTCACTGATCTATTCTTCCGTCAGCGATAACAAATACGAATATTTTGAGGGAACATCGATGGCAACACCGAATATCGCAGGCTGTGCGGCTCTCGTTAAGCAGAAGCTCAACGAAACCTCAAAGGACACCAACAAAAGAGCCTCGGTTTTCTCGCAGTTAACAAGCAAATCCAATACACTTACTTACGGTGACGGTACTTATTATTCTCCCAGACTGCAAGGCTCCGGTATGGTTGACCTTGAAAATACGCTGAAATCCGATCAAACGATCACAGTTGACGGAGAAGAGAAGGCAGTTGCCAATCTGAAAGACAATACATCCGGTTCTTACAGTTTCCGCTTTAACGTTGTCAACCATTCCAATGAGGAAGTTACTTACAATATGAATTATGCCATTCAGACGGATAAGGGCGAAATGATCGACGGCAAGAGCGTCAATGCATTGGAACCTGTGTCCATCGCGGACAAAGCCGATGTTGTACTTTCTGATGAAAACGGTGCTCCTGTCAGTGCGGTAACACTGAAAGCAAACGAAACAAAAACGGTTTCCGTAACGATCAAGCTTCACGATGACTTTATCGCGGAGAACAATAAGATGTTTACAAACGGTTTCTACGTTGACGGTTATGTTTTCCTCACACCGACTGATGATACCGATTCCTCGCTTCACGTTACGTTTATGGGCTTCTGCGGCGACTGGTCGGAGATCCCTCTGTTCGACAATACCGTTTATGACGAGGGTGACAGCGTTTTTCCGCTTGAGAACGTTCTGATAGGCGGTAATTTCGCTGCGGTATTTAATGGTGTCCTCCCCGACGTTGAAAGTGAAACAACCTTTATGACGGGACCGCTCGGCGGTAATCTGTTTACAGGTACCTATGACGGTGATAAGATCTCTTTCGGACTTGCTACTATTTACAATTACGCTTCCTCTGTCTATGGCTCGGAAGCTCGTTCTTATATTGGTGATGACTTATGTATCATTCCGAATTTCTATATGTTCCGTGACGCATATAATGCCGAACTTTCCGTATCGGACGCAGACGGCAACCTGCTGTATTCGATAACGAATGATATTATCACGGCTAATTATGATTCTATGCCGATGTTCAATACTGTTAACATATTCTTCGATTACGATACGAATACGTTGGACGAGTATGTAACGAAATTCTTCAAAACACTTCCCGACGGAAAATACAGCATTACGCTTTCTGGTGAGATTATGGATTCCGACGGTACCACCAAAAACAGACAAAGAAAAACCTACAGTTTCTATTTTGATAATGTCAACCCCACTATGACTTATACGACCACTGAAACCGTTGACGGCAACAAATCACTTGACATTACCGTAGCGGATAATGTCGCACCGATGGGTGCCGAGATCCTTGTGGAAGATCCCTATGAACCGGGTGAGTACGTTGTTGTTGACAACTATTTCTTTGAAATGTACGAATACTATGATCCGGATTTTGAGTTTGATGATTACAGTGATGAAACGGATGAAGATGATACTTATGAAGATGAATCCGAGTATCACAGCTACTCTGTCCGCAAAAAAACCATTCCGTCTGCATTGCTGGCAGATGGAGGTATCATTGAGGATGAACCGGAGCCATATGGCGAACTGAAAGAAAATGATGACGGTACTGTAACAATGATGTATGATATTACGTACCTTACTGATTTTCTTTCGGAACGAGACATCAATACCGATATTAAGATCCGCGGTGTTGACTACGCATATAACTTCTCCGACGAAGTAACGATCTCACTGGTCAATAACCCGCAGGAAAGCTCAAAGCCCGAAAGCAGCAGTCGGGTCAGCGAGCCGGATAAAGAGGTCAGCGACAACAGCAAAGAACTCTCCCAAACAAATTCGGAAGTGAGCAAAGCCCCCAGTACTGAGGTAAAAGGCAGCTCCACAAAAACAGGAACCTCGGCAAAGACCGAAAGTTCTTCTTCCTCGTCTTCAACCGTTTCCACTTCCAGCACAGCCGATACGACACAAACAGGTGACAGCTCACCGACAGCGGCAATTGCATTTGTTGTAATGCTTTCCGCCGGTGCAGTAGTTGCTTTCAAGAAACGTATCAAAGAATAATTACTAATTTCACAGAGTAGAATGTATTGCAGATACATTCTACTCTGTTTTTTAAAAAACGAATAGCTGAAAAATCATATATTGTGATAACTTCCGGCGTCATTATTGCTCACCATTCCCCACAGGGTAATTATGAATTATGCATTATGAATTTCTAATATTTTTTGACGAAATGATAAAAAATTCCATATATATACAAATATCATATAAAACCTATTGACACTATAGGTTAAATATGTTATTATACTTTTGCAGTTTATCTATAACATATGAAAGGAATATCGGCAAATGACAAGGCTGAAAACACAAAAATTAATGACCGATGTGCTGATCGTCGGCGGCGGAACGGCAGGCTGCTATGCGGCTCTTACAATCGCCAGACATTCAAAGCTCAAGGTCACAATCGCCGAAAAGGCAAATATTAAGCGGAGCGGCTGTCTGGCGGCAGGTGTCAACGCCATCAACGCCTACATTGTTGACGGAAAAACACCCGATTTCTATGCAGATTATGCGACAAAGGACGCAAACGGCATTGTTCGCCGCGATTTGCTTCTTTCTGCGGCAAAGCTCTTTAACAGTACAACTGCGGAGCTGGAAAAGCTTGGCCTTGTAATTCTCAAGGACGAGAACGGAAAATATGTTTCACGAGGAAACAGAAATATCAAAATCAACGGGGAAAACATCAAGCCGATTCTTGCCAAGGCAGTCAAAGCCGAGGAAAATATCAGTATCATCAATAATTTGAATATTACAGATCTGATCGTCAAAAACAACCGTGCTTTGGGCGCTGTCGGCTTTAAAACGGACGAAAATACAGCCTATGAAATATATGCCAAGGCTGTTTTGATCGCAACAGGCGGCGCGTCAGGGCTTTATAAGCCGAATAATCCGGGCTTCTCACGTCATAAGATGTGGTATCCGCCGTTTAATACGGGTGCAGGCTATGCAATGGGTATCCGCTCCGGCGCGGAAATGACCTCCTTTGAAATGCGTTTTATCGCCCTTCGCTGTAAAGATACCATTGCTCCGACCGGTACGATCGCGCAGGGTGTCGGCGCCAAACAGGTCAACTCAAAAGGCGATGTTTACGAAACAAAATATGGTCTGACAACCAGTGAGCGTGTTTACGGCACAGTTGAAGAAAACCGACTTGGAAACGGCCCCTGTTATCTTCGGACTAGTGTGATAGACAAATCAAAAGACAATGATTTGTTGAAAGCTTATCTCAATATGGCACCGAGTCAGACGCTCAAATGGATAGAAAGCGGTAAAAATCCAAGTGAGCAGGATGTTGAAATATCGGGTACAGAACCATATATTGTCGGTGGTCATACCGCAAGCGGCTACTGGGTCAATACTAACCGCGAAACGACAATCAACGGTCTTTATGCCGCAGGTGATGTGGCAGGCGGCTGCCCCCAGAAATACGTGACGGGCGCTTTTGCGGAGGGTGAGATCGCCGCATTGGATATTATCAGAAAATATGCCGATGCCGAAATCGAAACCTATGAGGAAGTATTTGAAAGCAAACTTGGCGAATACGAAAAAATTCTCGGCGGCAGCAACGAAAAGTTCACTGCACAAAGCCTGGAGGAAGCAATGCAGAAAGTGATGGATGAATATGCAGGCGGTATCTCCACAGGCTACAGCTTTAACGAAAAACAGCTTGACCTTGCCGACGAAAAAATTGACAAGCTCATTACACTTGCCGATCAGCTTTCCGCAGAAGATACCTACGAAATGATGTATGTCTATGAGCTGCGTGAGCGTCTTGTGGTCTGTAAAGTGCTGATCGCACATCTTCGTGCCAGAAAAGAAACACGCTGGCACACGTTCAATGAAAATCTTGACTATCCGGATACCGATCCGAACTATTTCGGATATGTCAATTCAAAATATGAGAACGGAAAAATTGATATTATTTTCAGAGATATAGTGCAGGAGGCAGAGTATGAGCATAAGAATTGACAAACAAAAATGTGTCGGCTGCTTCCAGTGTACAGCTGTCTGTCCGGGAAGTCTGATCAGAAAATCCGATACGGGCAAAGCATATATCAAATATCCCGAAAACTGTTGGGGCTGTGTTTCGTGTGTCAAGGAGTGCCGCTTCGGTGCCATTGATTTCTTTCTCGGCGCGGATATAGGCGGTGTCGGAAGTACGATGAATGTTTCCTACGAGGGTGACATCATTCATTGGAACATTCACAAGTACGACGGAACACAAATTACCATTGACGTCAACAGTAAAGATTCCAATCAATATTAGGAGTGAAACAAATGAGTCAGCTAACACACCTTGACGAGCTTGAAGCGGAAGCCATTTATATCATCCGTGAGGTTGCCGCAGAGTGCGAAAAGCCCGTTATGCTTTATTCTATCGGAAAAGACAGCTCCGTAATGCTTCATCTTGCATTGAAGGCTTTCTATCCCGAAAAGCCGCCGTTCCCGTTCCTGCACGTCAATACTACGTGGAAATTCAGAGAGATGATCGAATTCAGAGATAAAACAGCGGAAAAATACGGAATAGAAATGCTGGAATACATCAATGAGGACGGTGTTAAGCAGGGCGTCAATCCGTTTGATTTCGGCTCGTCCTATACGGATATAATGAAAACACAGGCGCTGAAACAGGCGCTTTCCAAATATGGTTTTACAGCGGCATTCGGCGGCGGCAGACGTGACGAGGAAAAGAGCCGTGCAAAAGAAAGAATTTTCTCTTTCCGAAGCGCTTCTCAGGCTTGGGATCCGAAAAATCAGCGCCCCGAAATGTGGAAGCTTTACAATACGGAAATCAATCAGGGTGAAAGTATTCGTGTTTTTCCGATCTCCAACTGGACGGAAAAGGACATCTGGCAGTATATCAAAAGAGAAAACATCGACATTGTTCCGCTTTACTTTGCGGCAGAACGTCCCGTCGTTTATCGTGACGGCAATATCATTATGGTCGATGATGACCGTATGAAGCTTCGTGAAGGAGAGAAAATCGAACATAAATCGGTACGATTCCGTACACTCGGCTGTTATCCTCTCACGGGCGGTATCGAAAGCACCGCAGACACACTTGACGAGATCATCGAGGAAACATTAAGCTCCGTGTCGTCAGAGCGCACAAGCCGTATTATCGATTCCGACGGCGGCGCGGCAAGTATGGAAAAGAGAAAGAGAGAGGGTTATTTCTGATATGAACGGTCTTTTAAAATTTATCACCTGCGGAAGCGTTGATGACGGAAAGTCAACCCTTATCGGTCATATACTTTATGATTCAAAGCTGATCTACGCAGACCAGGAAAAGGCACTGGAACTTGACAGCAAGGTAGGCTCGCGAGGAGGAAAAATCGACTATTCGCTTCTTCTCGACGGACTGATGGCAGAGCGTGAGCAGGGTATCACGATCGATGTTGCCTATCGTTATTTCACCACCAACAACCGAAGTTTTATTGTTGCCGATACGCCCGGTCACGAGGAATATACAAGAAATATGGCAGTCGGCGCGTCTTTTGCGCAGCTGGCAGTCATCCTTGTTGACGCCAAGCAGGGTGTTCTGGTACAGACAAAGCGTCATTCGAGAATCTGCAAACTGATGGGTATTGATCATTTTGTTTATGCAGTTAACAAAATGGATCTGGTTGATTACGATGAAACCCAATTCAAAGAAATTAAAAAGGATATTACAGCACTTGCGCAGTCACTTGGATTGAAAAATGTTAAAATCATTCCTGTCAGTGCTACCGAAGGTGACAACCTCACAAGCAAGTCCGAAAAGCTTGATTGGTACAAAGGTTCCACACTTCTTGAATATCTGGAAAACGTGGATGTCAGCGACGGCGAAACCAACGGCAATTTCTATATGCCCGTACAGCGTGTATGCCGTCCGAATCATTCCTTCCGCGGTTTTCAGGGTCAGATAGAATCAGGCAGCATTGCCATCGGAGAAAGTCTTGTGACACTTCCGAGCAACGAAACGGCAACCGTAAAGAGTATTTTAGTCGGTGACAAGAGCGTTTCCAATGCCTCCGCAGGACAGGCTGTTACCATTCAGTTGAACAAAGAAGTTGACATAAGCCGTGGCTGTGTGTTATCATCAAATGCGAAGATTCCCGTAAGCAAGAGAATCTCAACTTCAATTTTGTGGATGGATGACAACTCGCTTGAAATAGGAAAAGAATATCACCTGAAACTCGGTACGAAAATCATTCCTGCCATTGTCAGGGGAATACAATATAAAACTGACGTGAACACAGGTGAACATATTCCTGCTTCAACCATAACGAAAAATGAGCTTGCACGATGCGAGATAGAATTTTCTGAGAAAATCGTGGTGGATCGATTCGATACCAACCGCACACTCGGTGAATTTATTTTGATCGACCGTGTAACGCATATGACCTCTGCCTGCGGTATTGTGGAAAGCGTGGAGGAAAGTGAAGAAAAGCCGTATTTTGTGAACGGTGATATAAAAGCCGGCGGCTGTATTTTTGAGGAGTTTTATTTTAACCTTGAAAGTTCGCTTCTGACACAGCAGAAAACAAGTGACAAGCAATATACAAAGGGCAGTGAAGTTCCCGTGGAGGGCGACAGCTTCACTTATCCCGACTTTTTCGACATTATAGCTGCCGATGACAATGCGGCAATTCTTGTCCGTGACAGAAAGATAGAGGATATCGTTCCTCTTGCCGATTATAAGTATTCGGGGCTTCCCGTGCTTGACGCAAAGGGCTTCTCGTTAAAGATAAATTCCAATGCCGATTTCGACAATTTTATTTATGCTTACAGAAGTACCGAACCCGAAAAGCGCTCCGAGATCTATAACAAATGGGCAAGATTTGAAACCTACCGCAGAGTGGTATGTACAGACAGCTTTTGGATCATATAAAAATCTTTCGGCAAAATTGAGGTGTAAACAATGGCAATAGATTATGCAGCATTAAAAAAGGGCGGCTTTATGCGCCAAAAACAGAAGAATCATTTTTCGCTCCGACTTCAGGTTGTCGGCGGTGCGTTAACAGCGGAAAATCTGAAAAAGATTGCCGAGGTTGCCGAAAAGTACGGCGAGGGATATGTTCATCTGACCTCCCGTCAGGGGGTTGAGATACCCTTTATCAAATTCGACGATATAGAACAGGTTCGTTCCGAGCTTGCCGATGGCGGCTGTCGTCCGGGTGTGTGCGGTCCCCGTGTCAGAACGGTGACTGCCTGTCAGGGCAATGCCGTATGTCCGAGCGGTAATATTGACTCTTATGATATTGCGAAGAAGCTTGACGAAAGATATTTCGGACAGGAGCTTCCCCATAAGTTCAAATTTGGCGTTACGGGCTGTCAAAACAACTGCTTAAAGGCAGAGGAAAATGACGTTGGTATAAAGGGGGCGGAAATCGTAAGTTGGGTACAGGATAAGTGTATCAACTGCGGCGTATGCGTAAAGGTCTGCCGTCAGGGTGCGATCTCTCCCAATGACGGGATCATCACACTGGACGAGGACAAATGCAACTACTGCGGCAGATGTGTCAAGTCCTGTCCTACCGATGCGTGGCTCGGTGAAAGTGCATATATCCTTTCATTCGGCGGAACGTTCGGCAATACAATCTCAAAGGGCGATGAGTTCCTTCCGCCCGTAACAAACGAGGAACAGCTGTTCAGAGTAACCGACGCAGCGATAAAATTTTTCGGTGACTATGCGAAAAGCGGTGAACGCTTTAAATTTACAATAGACAGAGTGGGAGCGGATAAGCTTCTCGAAGTACTCAAGGAGGCATATTATCATAATGGCTGATTTTAACGTAACAGAAAAGGTGGATATTACAGACGTTGTTTGCCCGATCACCTTTGTAAAGGCAAAGGCAGTGATCGAAGAACTGGAAACAGGCGATATTCTTGAAATTTTGCTGAATGACGGCGAGCCTGTACAGAATGTTCCGCGCAGTCTGAAAGACGAGGGACATAAGATCCTGAAGCTTGACGATAACGGCAACGGTACCTATACTCTTTACGTGGAAAAGGGTGAGGAATAATGATAACGAAAGTAACCGGAGAAAATTTTCAGTCTGAGGTACTGGAAAGCACCATACCTGTCATTCTTGAATTTTATTCCGATTCGTGTATCCCCTGCAAGGCACTTGCTCCCGTTCTTGCCGATATTGACGAGAACTATGAGGGAAAAGTCAAGGTGGCAAAGGTAAACGTAAAATTTGATAAAGAGCTTGCCGAAAAACACGAAGTGCTGGCATCTCCCACCATCGTTTTCTATGAGAACGGCAAGGAAACAGCAAGATTACAAGGCAGGCAGAAAAAAGAGCAAATACTTGAAAAATTAGGCTTATAAGGAGAGATTAAAATGAAGATCACAGTTGGCGGCGAAGTTAAGGAGTACAAAGACGGTCTTACGGTCACAGAACTTATCGAAGCAGAACAGGTTCAGGAAGCCGAATATGTTACCGTAGCGCTTAACGAGGATTTTGTACCCCGTGACGAATTTGAAACAAAGCAGCTGAAAGAGGGCGACACAGTAGAATTCCTTTATTTTATGGGAGGAGGCAGAGCCTGATGTTTTCCAACGAACAGTTAGAAAGATATTCACGTCACATTATTTTGAAAGAAGTAGGCGTAAAGGGTCAGAAAAAACTGCTTGAGGGTAAAGTCCTGATTATCGGCGCAGGCGGTCTGGGCGCTCCCGTGGCAATGTATCTGGCAGCGGCAGGCGTAGGTACTATCGGAATCGTTGACGCGGACGAAGTTGACCTTTCTAACCTCCAGCGTCAGGTAATTCATACAACCAGTGATGTCGGCAAGGCAAAGGTCCAGTCTGCAAAGGAAACAATGGAGGCGATCAACCCCGATGTCAAAGTGATTACCTACCGTGAATTTGTTGACTCAACAAATATTTTAGACCTGATCAAGGACTATGATTTTATCATTGATGGAACCGATAATTTCCCGACGAAGTTCCTGATCAACGACGCTTGTGTAATGGCGAAAAAGCCGTTTTCTCACGCAGGCATTATCCGTTTCAGAGGTCAGTTGATGACCTATGTTCCCGGTCAGGGTCCCTGCTACCGCTGTGTATTTAAAAATCCGCCTCCGAAGGACGCAGTTCCTACTTGTAAGCAGGCAGGCGTTATCGGTGCAATGGGCGGTGTGATCGGCAGCCTTCAGGCAATGGAAGCAGTCAAGTATCTGATCGGCAAGGGCGACCTTCTCACAGGCAAGCTTCTTACCTATGATGCGCTCAAAATGGAATTCCATACGGTAAAGCTTCCGCAGCACGTAAAGGATTGTCCGATATGCGGCGAGAATCCGACGATTACAGAACTGATCGACTACGAGCAGGCAGAATGTGATATGAAATAATGACAGAACAGGACGGTGATTTTATGAATGACATTGCGGTGATCGGTTCGGGTCCCGCGGGACTTTCGGCAGTGCTGTATGCGGTCAGAGCCGGTCTGGATACTGTGCTGATCGATACGGATTTTCTGGGCGGCTCTCAGGCTTCCTACAGCGAAAAAGTTGACAATTATCTCGGTATTCCCGAAATCAACGGTTTTGAGCTGATGGAAAAGTTCCGTGAACACCTTTCCGGAAAACCATACAAGCAAATCGAAAGTGCTGTTGTGGAAATCAAAAAAGCCGATAATGAATTCATCATCACACTGGAGAATGCAGAAGTCATAAAATCAAAAACCATTATCTATGCGGCAGGCGCGTTTCACCGCAAGCTTCATATTGCCGGTGAAAACGAGCTTTCGGGCAGGGGCGTTTCATACTGTGCGGTATGTGACGGAGATTATTTCGAGGGCAAAAAGGCGGTTGTTGTCGGCGGCGGTGATACTGCCGTTGACAGTGCGGTTTATTTATCCCAGATCTGCTCCGAGGTATATTTGGTACACAGAAGAAAAGAATTCAGGGCGAACATCGTTTCATTGAATAAGCTCAGAAGTCTGTTAAATGTCACGGTTATGACCGACGCCGTTCCTGTCAGCATTAATGGTGAAAAGAGCGTGGAAAGCATTACACTGAAAAATACCGTTACCGAAGAAGAAACGGTCATCCATACCGATTCGGTGTTTGTTTCCATCGGAATGGTACCGAAATCGTCAGTCATCAGCACACTTGTGGAGATCGACCAAAGCGGCTATATTGCCGCAGGCGAGGACGGAGTCACATCACTCCCCGGTTTTTTTGCGGCAGGCGATGTCCGTACAAAACCGCTTCGTCAGGTGGTGACAGCCGTTTCCGATGGTGCGGTGTGCGTAAGTTCGGCGCTTGATTACATATCCAAAAATTTCTGAGAGCCTGTCTAATATCTGTGCCGTGCGGACTTTTGTAGCATCATTTTTTCCATAACAAGAAAAAAAGGCGCAGGCATACTGACGTATGGCAAGTCTTTTTGACGCAGTTAGCGGAAAAATGTGCCAAAAAGCCGTGCGGTACTAAGA
>CADCRH010000001.1 GCA_902803805.1 uncultured Ruminococcus sp. | reverse complement strand
TTGCAGTATCAGGCGGATATTTCAAAGGAATTGGATTCCTACGGCTTATCGGCAGCCATTTCTATCGGCAGTTTCCGCCCGACTCCGCCTCTTCCGCCTCTTACAAACAGAACTACCGTTGGCAGTATGCCTCCGACAGACACTCGGCTCAGCAGCTCAACAAGCAGTATCACACACCCTGAACAAAACAAAACGCCCCCTACTGTCATCATACCCAAGCATCCGAACAGACATTCCCAGAATTCTCCGGTCATTCAGGCAGGTTCCGCCTATAACAATGTTGATCATAACGAAACCAACCGTTTCCGTCGGCCGCCTGTATCAACTTCCTGCCAGCCTTACCGTTCCGCACCTCCCCGACCGATCAATTCCGAACGTCGGGAAAAAAGTTATGAGGAACTTGCTCAGTTGGCGTCATCCGTTGTGTTGATTATGATTAACGACAGACGCGGAAACGTTGTCGGCAGCGGTTCGGGCGTTATGATAGGACGTGACGGCTTTATCCTGACCAATCAACACGTTGTCAAAACAGGCGCTTATTTCTCCGTAAGAATCGAAAACGATCAGTGCGTGTATGAAACCAATGAGATCATCAAATACAATACTGTCACGGATATGGCGATCATCCGTATCGACAAACAACTGACCCCTCTTTCCCTTTACCGCGGCCACAAAAAGCTGGTACGCGGTCAAAAGGTTATCGCGATCGGCAGTCCTCTCGGACTGTTCAACTCCGTATCGGACGGCATTATATCCGGAATGAGAAAAGTAGATGACATCGAAATGATACAGTTCACTGCTCCGATCTCTCACGGCAGTTCAGGCGGCGCCGTCCTGAATATGTACGGCGAACTGATCGGTCTGAGCACCGCAGGACTTGATGAAGGACAAAACCTTAACCTTGCCGTAGGCTATGAGTATATCCTCCCCTTCACGCAGGGATTTGATTACTAATTCATAATTCATAATTCATAATTGCCCTGCGGGGAAGCCGTAAGAAGTTATGCAGCCATAAACTATATATATTATCAACAATCATAACAAAAAAACCACCCGAATGAAGTATCTCCCATACTCATTCAGGTGGTTTTTATCATTCCTGCCGTCAGCATTATGAACGACCGTTCCACAAAACAATTATGAATTATAAATTAATAATATCTGTTGGCGAGGTCGGCAATGCTCATATCGGTGGTGCCCTGACCGATGGCGTTAAATTTCCATTCGTTGTTATAACGGTAGATCTCACCGAATACCATTGCGGTCATTCCCGGATAGTTGTCGGTGAGGTTGTAGCGGCACATTTCTGTGTTTGTGTTGCCGTCAACAATACGGATAAAAGCATTTTGTATCATACCGAAATGCTGATTGCGCCTTGCGGCAGCATAGATATTGACTACAATGACGATCTTATCATATTGTGACGGGAGCCTTGCCAGATCAACCACAATTTGCTCATCATCCCCTGCGCCTGCACCCGTGAGGTTGTCACCCATATGCTTTACCGTGCCCGACGAATGGGTCAGATTGCCGAAATAAACAACGTCCTCTTTGCCGGAAAGATGACCGTTTTTCAGAAGAAATGCCGACGCGTCACAGTCGATGGGTTCGGGTTTGGGTCCGAAAAATTTATGTTTTCGCGGCGCTTCGTCCCAGCCCAGTCCGACAAGAACGCTTGAAAGCCCTGTTGTGCCTTTTGTCAGGCTGACTTTCTGCCCTTTTTGAAGATTAACAGACATAGCTCATTTATCACTCCTATCACATTGCTGATGAAATCACTTTTTGCCGTGTACCCAGTTCAGCCCCCAATGAAATGCTTCATCCAGTTGGCGGTGTCCTTTATAGAACTGTATGATCTTTTCTACACTGAAAGTCTGGTCTTCCACATTCTCAAACAGTACAAGACCGCACATTGTTTTGGAGGAATTGTAGTTGTCCATTTGTACGAGAATGTCTTCCTGACCGGGGTATTTTACGGTAACAAGTGCGTTTGCCTGCTGCCAGTTCGCCACACCCTCATAAATATAAGTATAGACAAGTATCCTTTTGATCTCTGCCAGCTTGTCGCCGTTGATCCTGAGGGTTTCGCCTGCCGCAGATTCTCCCGTGCGGTCGTCGCCGTCAAGCGCAATATACGGAGGAATCAGAAGCGAACCGAAGCAGTTGCCGAGAGCCTGTATCGTACCTTTTTTGCCGCTTTTCAGTTCATAAAGACAGCCAAGGTCGAGGTCGATTCCCGACGAGCCGCCGAAAAGACTTCCGAAAAAGCCTGTTTTCTGCGGTTTTGAGTTCCAATTCAGATTAACCGAGATCTCACCGAGAGAAAGTCCCGTTTCTTTTCTCAAATTAACCTTATGTCCTTTTTGTAAACTAATAGCCATAATATCACCAAAAATAAAGAATAATATTCTGCTTTCAGAGTTCCTATGAATCAGTCAGTGCTGATACCATAGTTGGCACAGAGAGAAGCCAGCCCGCCCTGGAAACCGCTGCCGATGGCATTGAATTTCCATTCATTGCCGCTCTTATAAAGTTCTCCGACAACAACGGCAGTTTCAATGGAGAAGTCCTCGCAAAGATCATATCTTACCAACTCGATGTTGGTTGCTTCATCAATGATACGGATATAGGCATTACTTACCTGTCCGAAATTCTGACGTCTTTCCTCGGCTTCAAAGATCGTAGCCGTGAATGCGATCCTTTCTATGTTTGACGGAATACCTGACAAATCAATGTGAATCTGCTCATCGTCGCCCTCGCCCTCCCCCGTGCGGTTATCACCGAGGTGAACAACGGCACCCGACGGGTGATTCAGATTATTGTAATAAATAAAATCGGCTTCGCTCTGACATATTCCTGCGGCACCGAGAAGAAACGCTGCTGTATCAAGGTCAAATGCTCCGCCTGTATCGTAGCGGTTCACGTCCCAGCCCAGACCTACCGTAATATTCCGCAGTCCCGGATTATCCTTTGTAAGGCTGACTTTCTGACCTTTTTTAAGACTTACTGACATATCGATCACCTCAAAATAATGAATCATATTCTACAGATGAGCAGATCTCCTCCGCTCACCTGCCAAACCACTTCCGAATCAAGCCACCACAATACCGTAGTTTCCGCAGAGCGCTGCAAGACCGCCCTGGAAACCGCTGCCGATGGCATTGAATTTCCATTCGCCGTTATGTCTGTAAAGCTCACCGACAACCACAGCAGTTTCAATGGAGAAATCCTCTCCGAGGTCATAATGAATCAGCTCAACACCCGTTGTTTCGTCCACAATACGAATGTAGGCATTGCTTACCTGCCCGAAGTTCTGACGTCTGACATCTGCATCATAAATGGTTACGCTGAATGCGATTCTTTCCACATTGCTCGGAACCTTTGTGAGGTCAACTTCAATCACTTCATCGTCACCCTCGCCCTCACCGGTGAGGTTGTCGCCCATATGAATGACGGATTCGCTTTCGTGCGTGAGATGACCGTAGAATACGAACTCTTTTTCGGTCGGGCACCTGCCGTTTGCGCCGAGCATAAATGCTGCCGCGTCAAGGTCAAAGTCGCTGCCCGTATCGAACTGGTTCACGTCCCATCCCAAACCGACAAGAATCTTTTTCAGTCCCGGATTACCCTTTGTCAAGTCTATTTTCTGTCCTTTTGTAAGATTGATCGGCATAATCATTACCTCCAGTTAAAATTTTTTAAAATGATGAACTGCCAACAAAAAATCAAAAAAATCACCGTCATCACTGCCCTAAGCGAATTCACTGCCTGTTCCCCGCAGGGCAATTATGAATTATGAATTATGCATTATGAATTATAAATTATTTTCTGTTGGGCATACTGTAGCGTTTGTTGTAGTCGTCTTTAATGGCAGCAAGTTTTGCCTGATCGGCAACTCTCTGTTTGTGAGCGTCCTCCTGAATACGCTGTGTTTCGTCAATGCCGTTGACAATGGTTTTCCAGGTGGTTTCGAGGGTTTCGATCTTGATGGAGCTGCCCGACGCGAGTCTTGCGGTCATCTTGGACTGCTCGGCTGTGTTATGCGCATTTTTGATGAGCATTTCATTGGTCTTTTCGTCAAGAGCCTGCATTGCCTCAGCCTGTACACGCTGTCTTTTAAGCATAATTGCCTGTGCAAGAGCCTGTTTGAATACGGGAAGCGTAATGATGAAGGCAGAATTGATTTTTCTGACAAGGTTCATATTACTGTATTCAATGGTCTTGATCATCGGCACGGACTGCATTGCCACATTTTCTGCAGTGCGGAGATCCTGTGTTCTCTGTTCCAGCATTGCCAGCGCCTGTTGACAAGCCTGAATCTCAAACTGAATGGAATTGTCGCCCGTTGCTTCCATATCCGCCTGACGCTGCTGAATATATGCCTCTATCTCACGGCAGCCCTGCTCGCCTGCGAGTATGTATTTGACAAGCTCGTGATAATAGTCAACATTCGCTTCAAACATTGTTTCCAACTGGCGATTGGAAGTTTTGATCTCGTCCTCGTACTTGCGAAGTTCTACATAGATCTTATCTACCTCGTCACCCATTGTATGGTACTTGGCAAGAATCTTGTCAAGCTGCTTTTTGGCATTGTTGAACAGCTTGCTCAGACCTTTCGGCTCGTCTTTCAGCTCGTCAATATCAAACTTATCCATAATTTTGGTAAGCTGTTTGAGCATAATACTGGTTTCGTCAAGCTGTGAAATGTTCATACTGCGGAGAACAATATCGGAAGCCTTTGAGATCTCATCGGCAACCTCTGCACCGAATGTTACAATACTTTCCATATTGTTCACTTCGATCTGGCTGACAAGCGCGTCAACCTCCTCCGAGTTAACGAGCGTTTCATTCATCTGCTGTCTGTCTGCCACGATGTCGTATTGCTCTACCACCGGCTCCGGTGCAGGAGCGTTCTCCACAATGGGCGCCTCCGGTGTGCCTACCACAGTCTGAGGTGCCTGCTGTTTTGCCTGTGTGTTTACTTTACTGAAATCAAGTCCCATTTTTAATTGCCCCTTCTGAATAATTTGTCACGCCACGATGTGTGCGCGGGTTTTGAATTGATCTTGCTGAAATTCGGCACGGAGAGGTCATAAATATACTCACCCTCCTGATGTTCCTGAAAAATGCATTTTCCGGGATTGTAAAATCTTTCGATTGTCTGATAGCCCGTAGGCACAAATACCGCAATGTCGAATCCGACAAGACCCAAAAATGTAAATAATATGGTATCTTCAAGCGACATACTCTGCTCATTGAGCGACAGGCATATCACTTTCGGATTCACCTTTGTAAAGTCGAAATTCTGGATAAGACGGATAATATTCTTATCGAGATTCAGCACTGTCGCCATGATGGTGTATTCGGTCCCGTTCTGAAATGTTCCCTGTATAAATTCGCCGCTTATCAGCATTTGAAGCTTATCGAGAATATGTTCCTGCGCCTCATCCCTCAGTACACCGTACTGATAGCAAGAATGACGTTTGATCGCCTCTCTTTTCAGCTTTCCATTTTCAATAAACTGATGTGCATAGCCCCTGATGGGATTGGGTGCGCCCTGCGCGATGCACGGAAATTTGTTGATCATCATTGTTTCGGGGGTAAACAGCCTCTTAATGCCGCCCCAGTACGCCGCAAGGTCGCGGTTCTTGACACCGCATATCTTGGCACAAAGCACAGGAATCGTTACTTCTCCGCCGTTCGTACTGAAATTCGGTCGGTACTTCAAAGGCTGCGCCCAAAGCTGTTCGACCTCCTCATACATTGTTTTCAGGATGATCGTTTCTGCCTGACCG
Source organism: uncultured Ruminococcus sp. (assembly GCA_902803805.1). Lineage (GTDB taxonomy): Bacteria > Bacillota > Clostridia > Oscillospirales > Acutalibacteraceae > UBA1213. The sequence continues at coordinate 2,474 of CADCRH010000001.1, read as the reverse complement.
TACTGCTGATTGCGGTAAATGCCCGAATCCTGATACATAATTTTGTCAAGTTCCTGTTCGGCGTGATAAGCAACGGTTCCGACACGCAGTCCCGAAGTATCCTGCGGATATTTGTCGATCACCATTGAATCTTCAAATGTCACCTGATACAGAAGCTCGTCATCAAGACAGCAGTTCTGCGTTTTGTCGGGAACCAGTATCAGTACGTCAACGGGCAGTCGGGCAAGCAAACGGATGAATAATGCTTCGTTCTCATTTTTACAGCCGCCCATATAGATGAAACACGCAATATCGGGCATTTTCCAGTTCTGGAAAAGCTGCTCCGAATAGCGCCTCAGCCAGCAAAGCAGATAGACCGCTTTGGTCGTAATTTTATTGATATTCGTGTTCGGCTCTTTTTCAAGACTGCGCACAATATCAACAAACGTCTTTGTCATCTGACTTTGCAGCTCGGTGTCCTTTGCTGTTATCTTTGATGACAGATCCATCATCATCATTTCAACATTCGGATAGTTCTTTTTATTGATCTTGCTGATCTCCTCATAGGTCGGCTGAGGAATACTGTTATCGACAACGACAACATTTCTGCCGCTGTTCTTAATGCCCAGCCGAAAACGATAAAGCTCGTTAATAAAGTTAACTTTGTCATTGACGCCGACCACACGGTAATAACAATTATAAAACACACCGGGGTCATCGCCGCGCTTTGGAATGGGTATTTCAAAATCGGGCAAGCCGTTGCCCTTGATCCACGCATTGGTACAATTTGTAATATTCGGCATTCTGCCGTAAAGTCGCTGTGTTGTCATCTGTTCGGTCATTGCCCTCCTTAAATTTTTTAAACTGTAGTCCTGCGGAAAATCCTTGGTATCGGGCATTTGCAGCTCTATGGAATAGCGGGAGGACGGGTCAAGCTTCAAATAATTTCCGTCGCCGCCGTACTCCAAAAGCACAATATCGCACCCCGAACCTGCCAGAATCCTGATCAGAAGCAGTTCATAACTGCTGATGTCGCCCTCGTATAAGATTTTCGGGACATTATTTTCACCGAGTTTGCTGACGATCCTTTCAAACTTATAATAAAGCCAACACATAAATTTGATATAGGCATTTTTCAGCATATTTTCATTTTTTCCCTCTTTGTGCAGCGCGTCAAGCGTATCATACATTGCTCCTGCGACTGCCGAAAGCTGGTTCCGTTTCATTCTCGGAAGCCATTTTTGCAGGCTTTGCGTGATAAAGCTGATGTCAAGACGGAATGCACTGCCCATCATCTCGGTATAGTAAGCAAGATTTTTCTGGTCGGGGTTGGGGATCCTTCCCTCGATAATGACCCCCGAACGTCTTGCACAGTCATAATATTTTTGAATAAATTCGTTTATCTCGTCATTGTAGGAAGTAATTCTGTAAAAGTAAATGCCGTTTTTGGGTCGGCTGTTCAGTTCAAGGAAAAAGTCATCAAGGCGGTTGAGCTTTACTGTATTTGCCATAAGATCACCGTCAGTATTTACTCAGTTTATCCTTATTCGCCGCAAAGCCGAGAACCGAACCTGTGATACCGCCCAGAATATGGGTCAAATTGGAAACATTACTTTGCACAAAAATACCGCTGTAAACCTCGCCGCCCAAATATAACAGTGCAACAAGAATCAAAGTAATGGGAATTTCTCCGTTTTTGAGATTAACGAATGACGATAAGAGAATAAACGCAAACACCACACCGCTTGCACCGAGAAGCGCCGTCTGCGGAAAAAAGATAAAATGAACCAGCCCCGTTACAAGGGCAGTGACCAATATTACCAAAAGAATATCCAGACTGCCGTATTTTTCTTCGAGGAGCGGACCAATCACCAGAATCATCAGTATATTGCTGCTGAAATGGCTCCAACTTGCGTGACCGACAACGTGTCCGAACATACGAACATAGGTCAGCGGATTCAGCAATGATGACCGATAAACACTAAAAAAAGCGTGATTTGCCCAACCGCCCGTCACCATATCCAGCACCAGTGCCGCAAAGCAAACTGCCGTAAATCCCAAAATCACAGGGCAGTTAAACGAAAATTTCAGCTTCTTTTTCTCCATACACTCACCTCACCGCCAAATTTAACAAAAAATTATGAATTTACTCAACACTATTGTACTATATCAGCATTTTTTTGTCAACTATCTTAATTCATAATTCCCTATCAATTCATAATTCATAATTGCCCTACGGGGAGCCATAAGCGATCTTGCCGCCGTAAGACAAAAACGCCCCCACACAAGGAGCTAGCTTGTGTGGGGGCGTTTTGTTGCCTTTGGAAAAAAATTGTATCATTTTTTCTGTAACCATTATAGCATATGCAAAATGAATTTGCAATATCCACACAAATAATTGTTTCTTATTCAATTGTCTGTCAGCATAATCACTCACGGCTCCCCGCAGGGTAATTATGAATTATGCATTATGAATTATGAATTTATTATACCCT